>SKSP01000128.1 GCA_007122945.1 Ilumatobacteraceae bacterium
GACGTCGACGCCGAACCCGGCGTGCACGGCGAAGACCTCGCCGTTGGCCTCGCCGACGTCGATGCGGGCGATCTCGCCCTGGAGCGCGTGCGGCACCGCCTCCAGGCCGGGCGGCAGGCCGAGGTTCGCGGCGAGCAGCGCGCCCGATCCGAGGCTCACGATCCCGAGCGCGGTGCTCGTGCCGACCACCGCCTCGATGCAGCGCCGGACCGTCGTGTCGTCGCCACAGGCGATCACGGTCGGGGCACCCGCGGCGACGGCGCGCGCCGCCACGCGGTCGCCGTCGTCCACGATGCCGTCGGGGTCGGCCTGTCCGTCAGCATCGATCGTCGTCCCGACCTCGTACCAGTCGACCTTGCGCGACCGCGGCCGGATGCCCAGTGCCGTCCGGAGGTCGTCCACCCCGACCGCGGAGGCCGACGCGACGTCGACCACGACCGCCGGGCGAGCGCGTGCAGCGGTCACTCGCCGACCGTTCCGCCCGCCGCCCAGGGTCGTGTCGTCGGATCTGTCGCCGACCGGGAATCCGTCGTCATCGTGTCGTCACCGTCATCGTGTCGTCACCAGCGTCCATCGCTCCCCAAGGGCTCCGATCGAACCCTACCCCTGGTGCGCTGGGCAGACTGTGTCGGTGGTCCTGGAACGCCTGTCCGTCCGACCCCCGGTCCGTCCCATGCTCGCCAAGCTCGCACGCGAGATCCCGACCGGCGACGGATGGATCTTCGAACCGAAGTGGGACGGCTTCCGTTGCATCGTGTTCCGCGACGGCGACGAGCTGATGATGTCGAGCCGTCGCTCGCGGCCGTTCGACCGCTACTTCCCGGAGCTGCGCGACCCGCTCGCGGACGCCCTCCCCGAGCGGGCGGTCGTCGACGGCGAGATCGTCGTTCCGGATCCCGCACGTGGCGGACTCGACTTCGACGCGCTCGCACAGCGCATCCATCCGGCCGCGTCGCGGGTGACCGCCCTGGCGACGTCGACGCCGGCGTCGTTCATCGCGTTCGACCTGCTCGCGCTCGGCGACCGGTCGTTGCTCGAGATCCCCTTCGGCGAGCGCCGTCGCCTCCTCGTCGAGCACCTCCGACCGGGAGGGCCGGTGCACCTCACGCCGGCGAGCACCGATCCCGATGTCGCCCACCGGTGGTTCACCACGTTCGAGGGTGCAGGGCTCGACGGTGTGATCGCCAAACCGGCCTCGGGCACGTACCAACCGGACCGCCGTGCGCTCGTCAAGGTGAAGCACGAGCGGACCGCGGACTGCGTGGTGGCCGGCTACCGGATCCACAAGGACGGTGCCGGCGTCGGGTCGCTGCTGCTCGGTCTGTTCGACGACGCCGGACGTCTCCACCACGTCGGCGTGACCGCGTCGTTCACCGCGGCACGCCGGGCGGACCTGCTGGACGAGCTGAGGCCGCTCACCGACGACGCGCTCGACGCCCACCCGTGGCGCGACTGGGCGGACGCCGCGGCCCACGCCGACGGCCGGCTCCCGGGCGGGGTCAGCCGCTGGAACGCCGGCAAGGACCTCTCGTGGGTCCCCCTCCGGGTCGAACGGGTCGCCGAGGTGACGTTCGGACAGCTGGAGGGCGGTCGCTTCCGGCACGGGTCGCGCTTCGTGCGCTGGCGCCCCGACCGCGACCCTGCGAGCTGTCGCTACGACCAGCTCGAGGTGGCGCGACCGGTCGACTTCGCGGCGTTCATCGCCGACCGGGACTGACGCGTTCACCCCTCGGGTTCGACCTCGATCGTCACGATCGGCGGGGTGTCGCCGTCGTCGGGATCGCCGTCGTCCGGATCCCCGACGGCGGGGGCGTCGGGTGGGACGGGCACGTCGGTCGCCTCGCCGCCGACGGTGAAGCTCGTCTGTGCGTCGGTCAGCGTCCCCTCCTGGGTGACGGCCGAGACCTGCATGGTCCACGTGCCGGGCACGTCGAGCGGGAAGCCGTCGGCGGCGGCGAGCACGGCGGTGCCCGCACCGGTCAGCGGGATCGGTTGCTCGATGCCGCGCGCCTCGGAGTCGGCCGGCGGCACGAACACGACGACCAGGTTCGTGATCCCCTCCTGGGGTGCCTCCACCTCGACGCGCAGCCCGTTGAGCCCCGCCATCGCGGGCGTGACCGAGACGATCATGTCGAGGCCCGACGCGGTGTCGACGAACTGCCGCTCGACGGGATACGTGACGCGATCGTCGATCCCGGCGGGGGACAGCGCGAGCAGCCAACCGCTCAGCGCCAGCACCACGATGCCGATCCCGGCCTCGGCCGAGTAGGCCCGTCGGAAACGGTCGGCGGAGGCAGCGGTCATCTCCTCGGCGCGCTGCAGGCGGGCCGACACCATCTGGCGGGCGGTCATCGCGACGAAGACCATCGCCGCGACCACGACCGCCTTGAGGAGGAGCACCCGCCCGTGGCTGCTGGTGAACAGCGCGCCGCCGACGAGGCGGAACATCTGGAACACGCCGGTCACGACGGTCAGCGCGATCGCGGGCGCGGAGATCCGGTTGAAGCCGCGGACCGCGTGGACGAGGTCGTCGTCGCCCGGGCCGGCGACCACCACTCGGGCGACGAGCAGTGCCCCGCCGAGCCACACCGCCGCGGCGAGGGCGTGGGCGATCGAGAGCAGGGTCCCCACGAGCGCCAGGTCACCACCGGTGCGCGAGAGCCCGACGGCGACGACCGCGAGGGCGGGGATGACGAACGCCGGGAGCTGGGTGGTCGGGTCGATCACGCGCTCGGGCCGGAGGACCACCCATCCGGTGGCGACGACGAGCAGGAGGCGGAGGAGCGCGGCGCGGCCGGGCCAGCCCGCGTCGAGCAGGTCGGTCCACGTCGCCGGACTGAGTGACGCGCCGAACGCCCGGTCGGACACCTCGGCGGTGAACGCCACGACGAACAGTGCCGTGCCGACGAGTGCGATCGCCCACAGCGATCGGAGGAAGCGGGCCGTGATGACGTACTCGGGTCCCTCCGGCCAGGCGGTCCCGACGAGCACCAGCGCACCGAACAGGGCGAGGATGGCCGTGGTCGACAACACCCGTCCGAGCCACAGCGCACCGCCGCTGCTTCCGTCGTCGGTGCCGTCGGTCGCGGTCTGCGGCGGCGGGGCCGCCGGTGCGGGCTCGTCGGTGTCGTCGGTCTCGTCGGTGTCGTCGCCGGGTGCCGCCTCGGTCTGGACCGAGAACGCGATCAGGCCCGAGTCGATCGTCTCGCCGAGGCCGTCGCGGAGCAGCCACGGAACCGTGCAGGCACCGCGCGGGAACGGGCTGAGCACCTCGACCGTCACCTCGGTGCGGTCGCTCGACACGTCGGGGATGCCGGTGTCCTGCGACACGGTGGCGCACGCGACCGGCGCGGTGAGCACGTCGTCGGGGCCGAGCGGCTCGGCGAACGTGAACACGAGGCGGTCGGGGGAGACGGGCACGGTCTCGCCGTCGGCCGGCGACGACGACACGAGCTGGTTCTCCGTCTCGGACTGGGCGGCGGCCGGTCCGGCCGCGAGTCCGAGCAGCACCGCGAGCGCGGCGAGTGCGACCGCGAGTCGGCCGGGAGCGGGGAGACGTGCCTTCACCGGGGTCCACGGTAGCCATCCGGACGCGTGTGCGAGGGTGCATCACCGCTGCGTGCGGACCCGGGGTGGCGACGGGCGACCGGGTCGGGCAGGCGGTCACACCCGCTCGGTAGGCTCCGGGGCGATGGCCACCCAGTCGCTCTACCGCCGCTACCGGCCGCGTCGTTTCGGCGAGCTGAAGGGTCAGGACCACGTCGTCCGGGCGCTCCGCGATGCCGTCCGCTCCGGCCGCGAAGGTCAGGCCTACCTGTTCTCCGGGCCGCGCGGCACCGGCAAGACCACCTCGGCGCGGATCCTCGCCAAGGTGCTGAACTGTGTCGCCCCGGTCGACGGCGAACCGTGCTGCGAGTGCGACTCGTGCCTGGCCGTCGAGCGCGGCACCAGCTACGACGTCCACGAGCTCGACGCCGCCAGCAACAACGGCGTCGAGGCGATCCGCGACCTGATCGAGAAGGCGTCGCTCGGCACGCCCGGACGCCACCGCGTGTACATCCTCGACGAGGTCCACATGCTGTCCAAGGCGGCCGAGGCGGCGCTGCTCAAGACCCTCGAGGAGCCGCCGTCCCACGTCGTGTTCGTCCTCGCCACCACCGATCCGCAGAAGGTCACCGAGACGATCCGGAGCCGCACCCAGCACCTGCACTTCCACCTGCTCCCGGCCGAGACGCTCGCCGAGCACGTGCGCTGGGTGGCGGCCGACGCCGGGATCGAGCTGGACGACCGTGCGCTCGACGCTGCCGTGACCCAGGGTGGCGGGTCCGCACGCGACACGCTCTCGGCGCTCGAACTGATGGCGGCCACCGGCGGCGACCTCGCCGACGTGCTCGACCTCGACGACGTCGTGCGGGCGATGATCGACCGCGAACCCGGCCAGGCGCTGACCGCGGTCGCCCGGGCGATCAACCTTGGCCACGAGTCGCGCACGCTCACCGAAGCGCTGGTACGCCACCTCCGCGACGGCTTCCTCGCGCTCATGGCACCCGAGCTGGTGCAGCTGCCCGTCGCCCGGGTCGAGCAGATCAGCGAGACCGCTCAGGAGCTCGGCGCGCCGGCGCTCGTGCGGGCGATCGAACGACTGGGCGCCGTGCTCGTCGACATGCGCCACGCGCCCGACCCGCGGGTCATGCTCGAGGTGGCGCTCGTGCAGCTCACCCACGACGCCGCCACCGACGACGTCGGCGCCCTCGTCGATCGACTCGAACGACTCGAGCGCACCGTCGCCCAGGGTGGCGGTGCGGGCGGTGGTTCCGCAGCCGGCTCCGGGGCAGGCTCCGC
>SKSP01000250.1 GCA_007122945.1 Ilumatobacteraceae bacterium
CGTCGTCAGTCCCCGTCGTCAGTCCCCGTCGTCAGTCCCCGTCGTCAGTCCCCGTCGCCGACCGCCGTGTCGGGTGGGTCGCACTGGATGAACGCCAGGACATCGAGCGCGTGCTGTGCGTAGACCGACGCCTCGTCACCGATCAGCGGGTCGTCGATCTGCTCGATCCAGCGCACGTACTCGGCCTCGACGCCGTCGCAGCCGAGTCGTCGGGCGATCTCGGCCATCTCGACCAGGACGCGGGGTCGGCCGTCCTCGAACGGGCGGCCGGCGCGCGGCCGGATCTCGATCTCGCGACCGTCGAGCGTGGTCCCGACGTAGACGACCTCGGGCGCCGCCACGACCGGGCTCGTCGTCGGTGTCACCTGTTCCGAGGTGCAGATGCGGGAGCGGCGCACGGATTCGTCCTCCACGGTCCTGCAGCGGTTGGAGAGGTAGGTCTCGACGTCCCAGCCGAGCAACGTCGGGTGGCGTTGCACGTTGACGGCGAACACCTCCGGCGTCGCGCAGATCACGAGGGCCCGGTCGAGCAGGTCGACCTGCTCACGCAACTCCGCGGCCGCGCCGGCCTCGTCGATCGTCGCCCGGCACGGGTCGCTCGGTGTGGCCTCGCTCCCGGCGTCGGGTGTGCACGCCCCGACCAGCACCGCGACGATCGCGCCGGCGACTGCAACGCTGACCTGCGCGGGGTGCGCGAACGCGAGGCGACGAGATCGCATGTCAGCGCTGCTCCACCGTCGTCGGGAGCTCGAAGCGCGCCAGCGTGGCCACGTCGAGTCCGAGCATCGCGCCATCCGACCCGGGGTCGTCGAGTCCGAGGCTCCAGCGGAGGAACGCGACGGTCGAGTGACGGATGATGGGGAAGGCCTGCTCGACCGGGGTGGCGGGTGGGATGCAGCCGTCCTCGCCGAGGCGTCGCAGCTGCGGCTGGGCATCGAGCAGGCCACCGAGTCCGGCCGCTTCGGCCACGCCGACGATCCCGGTGCCGCCACCGAAGGTGCAGAAGTCGGTGAAGCCGTTGTGGCCGGTCGCGGCGATCTCGAGATACCACGACGGTGCGGGCGCCGTCTCGAACGCCGGTCGGGTCCGCTCGTCGGGGGTGACGATCTCGTCGACCTCGCCGGCCATGAACAGGCTCGGCACGTCGGGGTACTCGGCCGGATCCTCCGGTCCGCCGGAGGCCATCGACACGAAGCTGTCGATGCGGTCGTCGGCCGCGGCGCGCAGGGCCGTGCCACCGCCGGCCGAGTGTCCGAGGGCCGCCACCCGATCGCCGTCGACACGTCCGGCGAGCAGGCCGTCCGGATCGGTGCTCTCGGCCACGACGAGGTCGAGCGCACCGAGCAGATCGTCGACCGAGTCGGTCGCTTCGCCTTCGTCTCGTCCGCCGAGCGCGTTGCGCAGGTCGCGAGCGGGGTGATCGGGGGCGACGACGATCATCCCGTGGGTGGCGAGGTGCGATGTCAAGAAGCTCGACTGGAGCCGCATCCCGCTCGCACCGTGGCTGAACAGCACGACGGGGAACTCGCCGTCGGCCGCGGCAGCGTCGCGGGCGCCGGCGAACTCGAAGGATGCGTCGACGTCGCCCTCCAACAGCCCCTGGATCGCCTCGGGAGTGAAGTCGCGGACGTCGTAGGACACCGTGCCGGACGTGCCGTCGACGGCGGGGTACCAGATCTCGACGTCGATCCCGCCCTCCAACTGCAGCCCCTCCAACTGCAGCGTGGTGACCCCGACCGGGAACGGTCCCGCCTCGTCGAAGCGGACCGGCTCGGGTTCCGGTTCGGGTTCCGTGGTGGTGGTGGTCGTGCTGGTGGTCGTACTGGTGGTCGTGGGTGCCTCGGTGTCGGGCGTCTCGGTGTCGGGCGTCTCGGTGTCGGGCGTCTCGGTGTCGGGAGTCTCGGTGTCGGGAGTCTCGGTGTCGGCGGTGTCGTCGTCGCCGGCGCAGGCGACCGCGGCGAGCACGCAGGCGACGACGGTGAGGGCACGCAGGCGCATCCCGTGATCGTGGCAGACGACGGCGACCTCCGAGCGGTCAGGGCCTGTGCCGAGCCGACGCGGCAACCTCCCGCTATCCTCGGGCGTCCTGGCGGCGTGGCCGAGTGGTTGAGGCAAGGGCCTGCAAAGCCCTGTACCCGGGTTCGATTCCCGGCGCCGCCTCTCTGGGGGATTAGAAGAAAACCCCCGGTTGGATTAGAAGAAATCAGGTGCCCTGGGGACCCGACTCGCCCCGCCACGGGGCCGCCGACTCCCGGTCTGAATCGGCGCCGTACGGCAGCCGTAGCTCGTGCAGCTTCGTCCCGCCGAGCCGGATGACGCGCCAGGCGTGCCACCCGTCGTAGGAGATGAGTTCGGCGGAGCGCATGGCGGCCAACGAGGGCGACTGGTGGACGCTGCCGTCTGGCAGCACGAAGGTGCCGTCGCCCCGGATGACGGCTTCGTAGCGATCACCGAGACGAGGTCGGGCGAACTCGACGGCTTCGTCTGGTTCGAACAAGCCGGCGTCGAGGAGGTCGATGAGGTGACGCGTCGTCCGTTGGCGGTGAACGGGTTGGGGCTGGACGAGGTGGCGGTCGGGCTGGCGATGTCGGTCGGCTCGTGATCGGCTTCGACGTCGATGATCCGGCGGCCAGCTGCCAGTCGCGGAAGAGGCTTCGGCACGGCTGTGGTCGTCGGCACCCCGGTTGTCCGGCTACCTGGCACGTCGCATCGGCCATCTCGGGCGAAGGTAGCAACCAAGGTCCGCGGTGGGTAGGGAACGCGAGGATGGCGCCCCGCCCTCGACCTCCTCGCGGGTCTGCCACTGATCGTCAGCAGTTGACCACGGAGGCAGCGAGACTTGTCACGGCGTGGTCGTTCGCTGGGCTACTGTCGGCATGAACGGGACTGATGCCTGGAGGTTCTCCGACATGATTGCGCTACTTGCATTATTCGAACCCGATGCCAAGTCCACCGCCGTTTTCTATCTTGCCGCGGTGATCTGCTTTGGCCTGGCGGCGTTCGCTGCCGCGGTCGCCGGGCGGTTCCCAGGCGGTGCGAACGGCCTGGTAGCGGTCGGCCTGGGCCTGTGGCTCTTCCCCCTCATGTGGCGAACGTTCGACGCCGCGTTCTGAAGGGCGCGTCGTCATCCGCCCCGACCTCGATCACGTAGGTCGGGAGCCGAGGGTGACGGCGCGGCCACCCGGCGCGACGCACCGGCAGGGACCGCATACCACCGAACGCGCGGCCGCCGCAGTGCCAGCACCGCAACGCCCCGCCCCAGGTGGTTCCACCACGAGTCGATGGCGGCCCGATGGACTGCCCAGTGCCGAGCGGCCGTCACACCCTCCCGTCAAACTGCCCGCGTGGAAGCCGCCACGCGGCAACGCCCTGATTCACACGCGCGAGCCGATGCTCCTCGACGGCCACCAGACAGCGATCGCCGGCGCTCACGGTCCGACCCGTTCGAGCCGTTCGAGGCGGTCCGTTCACGTACTGCCGCGGCTCGGTGGCCGAGGGATCTGGTCGACCGGCACGACCTTCGCGACGGCGGGTGGACGGGACTCGGCGACCACGTAGCGGACGTGGGCCGTGCCGTGGCGGTGACCCGCGGTGTCGAGCCAGTTGGGGTGACCAGGGTCCGAGTGGGCGACGACGATCCGCACCACCCCGTCGGCGTCGGCCACCACGTTGGTGTTGTTCCGCCAGACCGGTCGGCGAGTGTCGAGGCACTCGGCCCAGATGTTCGCGAGCTGGATGTTCCAGTACGCACACGTCGGCGGCGTGATCTCGACCACCCACGCTTCGTCAGCGCCGAGCGACCAGTATGCCGACTGGGCGACGATGTTCGGGTCGCCTCCGACCCGGACCTGCTCGTCCGCGTCGGCGAACTCGAAGCGGTTCGGCCGGTCGAGCCACGGACGCACCCAATCGACGAACCAGCTCGCGGCGCCACCCGCGTACAGGGCCACCATCGCCAGTCGATCGGCGGTCCGCGCGGCGTCGAGTGGGGGAGGCGGGTCGTCGTGGTCGATGCACTCGATGTCGACGTCGACCCAGCTCTCGGAGGCTGGATCGGCTCGGGTCTGGCGCACGAGCACCATCCGGGTGTCGTCCGCGAGCCGGAGCCAGTTGCCATCGTGGGGTTCGGTGCTCGCGATGATCGTGAAGCGACCGTCGGCGTCGAGGTCGAGCTCACCTCCGTGGAGCTGCCCGGCGCCGCCCGTGATGCCCGACGAGCGGGCGAAGTTCTGGTTCTGGGCTGCGAAGGAGAGGTAGCTCAGCCGTCCGGGTGTCCCGGAGATGCGGTACTCGTGTCGGGGATGGACCGGGCTGGCGAGGTAGCGGTTGTCGGGGTTGTCCATTCCGAAACCGTTCGACACGATTCGGAACGCCGGATGGCCGGGCGACTCCGTGCCGAGTTGGGCGCCGACGCCGTTCTCCACGAGGCGCGCGAGGTAGCGCAACCCCTCGGCGCGGTCGAGGTCGTCGAGTTCGAGCCCCGGCCAGGTGAGGGAGTCCGCGGCGTCGGCCAGGGTGGCGGTGAACGCCCGCCAGGTGTCGAGATGTTCCATGCTCACGTGACGATCTCCTCGTTGCTCTTGCTGTGGGACCCACTGGTACTGGCCGCACTGCTGCTGGTGGTTCCGGTGTTGGTGATTCCGGTGTTGGTGGTTCCGGTGTTGGTGATTCCCGCGTCGCTCCGCGCGATCGCACGGTCGTCGGTTCCGAGATAGCTCGCGATCACGCGCGGGTCGCGGCGGACGTCGGGCGGTGCACCCTCGGCGATCACACGACCGGCCTCGAGGCAGTACACGCGATCGCTCATGGCCATGATGAGCGGCATGTCGTGCTCGATGA
>SKSP01000206.1 GCA_007122945.1 Ilumatobacteraceae bacterium
CCTGTCGCTCGTCACCATCTCGGGGCTCCCGATCCTGATCGGGCTCGGGATCGACTTCGCCATCCAGATCCACAACCGCGTCGAGGAGGAGGTGGTGCTCGACCGCGACGAGAGACCGATCAGCGAGTCGATCTCGAACGTCGCACCACCCCTGATCGCGGCGATGTTGACCGGCGTCGCGGCATTCCTCGCGCTGCAGATCTCCAAGGTGCCGATGATCCGAGACTTCGGGATCCTGCTGATGATCGGCGTCGCGATGCTGCTCGTGATCGGCATCGTCGTGCCGGGCATGGCGCTCGGGGTGCGCGAGTACCACGTCCCGACGAAGCGGCGCGGCAGGTCGGTGGTCGAGCGCATCGTCGTGTGGCTCGGCGGCGTCCCCCGCTCGTTCGCGCTGCCGTTCATCATCATCGCGATCGCGCTCTTCGTCGGCGGCGTGCTCGTCGAGGGGCGCATCAAGATCCAGTCGGACCCTGTGCGCTGGATCGACCAGGGCTCCCAGACCGTGGCCGACATCAACCGGCTCCAGGAAGAGACCGGGTTCGAGACGACGCTCGGTGTGCTCGTCTCGGCGAACAACGTGTTCGAGCAGGAGGTGGTCGATCTCGTCTGGGACTTCACGCTGGCCTCCGAGGCGCGCGACGAGGTGGTGTCGAGCTCGAGCCTGACCAACACGATGGGCAAGATCATCAAGATCGAGGGTGCGACGCCGATCGCTCCCTCGACCGCCGACGTCGTGTCGGCCACGGAGGCGATGCCGCCCGACATCCGCAAGGCCCTGCTCGGTGTCGCCGACTGGTCGCCCGGTGACATCGCCACGTCGACCCAGATCAACTTCCGGATGGCTCCGGCGAGTCTCGAGGAACGGGCCGTGCTGGTGCGCGAGATGGAGGCCGATCTCGAGGCCCGCATCGCCGCGCTCGACGTCCCCGCCGACAGCATCCTGCTCGTCGACCTGCCCGAGGGTCAGTCGCCGGTTCGGGCCGTGCCGGCCGGGTTGGCGACGGTCGGCATCGGCCTGCTGGAGAACCTGTCGGCCAACCGGGCGGCGCTCACGTACCTGTCGCTGTCGCTCGCCGGGTTGTTCCTCGTGCTCCGGCATCGCAGCCTCACCCGGGCGTTGATCGCCCTCGTCCCGGTGTTCCTCGCCGTCGGCGCGTCGTCGCTCGTGGTCGGGTTGTCGGGGATCGAGCTGAGCCCGTTGACGACGGTGAGCGGTCCGCTCGTGATCGCCACGTGTTCGGAGTTCTCGGTGCTGATCCTCGGTCGCTACCTGGAGGAGCGACAGCGCGGGCTCGGCGCGCGCGACGCGTGCGACCGGGCGGCGTCGCGAACGGGCAGGGCGTTCTTCACGTCGGCCACGACGACGATCGGCGGGTTCGCCGTGCTGATCGGCTCGGCGATGCCGCTGCTGCGCGACTTCGGGATCGTCGTCACGCTGAACGTGGCGATCGCCCTGCTGGCCGCCCTCGTGGTGATGCCGCCGTTGATGGTGTGGGCCGACGAGCGCGGCCTGCTCGGTACCCGCGAGCAGATCTCGGGTCGGTCGGTGCGCCTCGCCGCGGCCCTGCCGGGCGGGCAGACGCCGCTCGCCGTCGCGGGCGTCGGGTTGTTCGCCGCCGGTGCGATCGCGACCTACGCCAGTGCCGACACCGTCACGGGGGAGGCGTCGTCGGTGATGTACGCACCGGTCGCGCTGACGACCACGACCACGACCACGACGACCACGACCACCACGACGACCCTGCCGCCGGACCCCGACGATCCCGACACGGATCCGGATGTCGACCCGGACGCCCCGCTCGTCGATCCGGGCGACTTCGACGACGCCCCGCCGACCGAGGGGCTGGTGGCACCGATCCTGTTCGGTGCCCTCACCGACCAGGGTGTCGCGCCGAACGTCGCCAACTGTGCGATCGGGACGCTCCTCGATCGCGTGAGCGAGGACGAACTGTTGGCGCTCGGCCTGGCGACGTTCACCGACGAGGCGCTCGCCCCGGTGATCGAGGCCGCCAGGGACTGCGGGATCGACGACGACACCATCGACGCCACGATCGCCGCGGTCACCGGCGGCTGATCCGGAGGAGCACCCCGCCGCGGACCGCGGGGCGGACGTCGTCCCCCGGCGCGGCTGCGACACTGGTGCATGGCCGACATCACCGAACCGACCGAGGGGAACCACGCGATCGACCCACCGCGGGGCCGGCTGACCGGGCGTGCAGCGCTGGTGACGGGTGGCAGCCGGGGCATCGGGCTCGGCATCGCCCGAGCGTTCGCCCGCGAGGGCGCCGACGTGCTCCTCGTCGCCCGGAACGAGGCGAGCCTCGCCGCCGCGGCCGACGAGTTGACCGGGTACGGCGGCCGGGTGGAGTGCCGGACCGCCGACATCGGCGATCGCGAGCAGTGTCGCGGAGCCGTCGCCGCTGGGATCGAGCTGTTCGACGGGCTCGACGTCGTGGTGAACGGCGCCGGCATCTACCGCGCCCGACCGTTCCTCGAGTACGCGCCGGCGGACTTCGAGGAGATCCTGCGGGTCAACCTCCACGGGACGATCGACGTGATGCAGGCCGTCCTGCCGCACATGCTCGAACGCGGCGCGGGCCGCATCGTCAACATCGCCTCGACGGCCGGCAAGTGGGCGTCCAGGAACCAGTCCGCCTACAACGTGTCGAAGCACGCCGTCGTCGGGCTCACCCGGTGCACGGCGCTCGAGTTCGCGGCGACCGGTATCACGATCAACGCGATCTGTCCCGGCTTCGTCCAGACCGACCTGATCGACCAGTTCGTCGGCGAGCACGCCGCGATCGGGGGCCAGACGCCGGAGGACACCCGTGCGGGCATGCAGGCGCGGGTCCCGCAGGGGCGCTTCCTCGATGTCGACGAGTGCGGTGAGCTGGCCGTGTACCTGGCGTCGGCCGAGTCACGGGGGATGACGGGGCAGTCGATCCTGCTCGACGGTGGGATGCTGTGCGTGTGAGCCGCGTCGCCCGCGATCCGGCTCCCCCGAATACGCGTTCGCCCGCATCGGACGTTTCCCGCCTCGGACGTTTCCCGGCATCGGTGTTTCCCGGCATCGGTGTGGTCGAGACCGGCGTCGATCCGGTGACCTTCCGCTTTTCAGGCGGACGCTCTGCCAACTGAGCTACTCGACCGTGTCGGCACGACGGGACCACCTCGGGAGGTGGCCCCGTCGCGCTCTGGCGGTCCCGACGGGACTTGAACCCGCGACCTCCGGCTTGACAGGCCGGCGTGAACTCCAGACTTCACCACGGGACCTGGATGGTTGTGTTGCAACCGCACCCCCAACGGGATTCGAACCCGTGCCGCCACCTTGAAAGGGTGGTGTCCTCGGCCGCTAGACGATGGGGGCAAGGACTCATCTCGCTGAGAGCACGGGAGAACTTAGCAGCCCGGTGCCCCGGTTCCACCAGGGGACCCTGCGCGACCCCCGCGCGACCGCGCCGGACGGGCGCCCGGCTACCGTGCGGACGTGATGGGTTCCCTGGTCGCCGGCCTGGTCGGCTACCTGTGCGGGACGTTCCCGACCGCGGACATCGTCGCCCGACGAGCGTCGGGCGGCACGGTCGACCTCCGCTCGGCGGGCAGCGGGAACCCCGGCGGGGCGAACGCGCTCGCCGTGCTCGGCACCGGGGCCGGCCTCGCCGTGCTCGCGGGCGACGTCGGCAAGGGCGCGCTCGCCTGCGGGATCGGCGGCGCGGTCGGTGGCCGCACCGGCGCCCACGTCGCCGGCACCGCCGCGGTGGTGGGCCACTGTCACCCGGTATGGAACGGGTTCCGGGGCGGCAAGGGTGTCGCCACCAGCGTCGGGCAGTGTCTCGCGACGTTCCCGGCGTACTTCCCGATCGACGTCGCGGTCGCCGCGGCGACGGCATCGGTGCCGTGGTGGCGGCGCCGGGCGTTCGCCGCGACCGCGGTGTCCAGCGCGTGCTGGGTGCTCGGGGGCGTCGTGTGGTGGCGCCGCGGGTGGCCGAACGCGTGGGGCCCACGACCGTCCGGGGCCCTCCCGGTGGCCGCCGCGATCAGCAGCGCCGTCATCGCGGCCCGCTTCGTCGCCGCGCGACCGATCGAACCGGCGATCGAACCCGCCATCGAACCAGCCATCGAACCAGCCATCGAACCGGCGATCGAACCGGCGATCGAACCAGCCATCGAACCAGCCATCGAACCAGCACGGAGCGACCCGTGATCGGCATCTGCACCGACTCGAACAGCCAACTGCCCCCGGCACTGCGCGACCGGTTCGACGTCGAGGTCGTCCCGCTCACCGTGACCGTCGACGGGACCGACCACCTCGAGGGCGTCGACCTCGACGCCGACACCTTCTACGCGGCGTTCGCCGACGGCCGGACCCCCGAGGTCGCCACGAGCCAGCCGTCGCCGGGTCGCGTCGCCGAGGCGTACCGCCGGCTCACCGAGCGCGGCGCGACCTCGATCGTCTCGATCCACGTCACGGCGTCCATGTCGGGCACGCTCGGAGCGGCCACCCTCGCGGCGGCCGACGCACCGGTGCCCGTCCGCCTCGTCGACTCGGGGACGGCGAGCTTCGGGATCTCCTGCTGCGTCTGGGCCGCGGCGTTGGCACGCGAGGCGGGCGGTTCGATCGACGACGTCGTCGGTGCCGCCGAGCGCCTCGCGCCGTCGATCGGGACGGCGTTCGTGATCGGGGTGCCGCTGCTCACCCGCCGGGGTGGCCGCGCCGCCGGGGTCGACCTGGAGGGGGAGGGGATCCCGGTGCTGTCGATGAGCGGGGGCGAGCTCGCGGTGCTCGACCGGGTGACCGACCTCGACA
>SKSP01000525.1 GCA_007122945.1 Ilumatobacteraceae bacterium
GCGGCCGAACACGTCGAGGCGATACCCGACAACGAAACCCATCGCGCACGAGGCGCCGCGACCGACCGACACGACATCGTCGACCTCACCCTCACGACCATCACCGAGAGCTGAGATCGACACCCGTTCGGTCTGTCTGGTCGCCCGCAGGTCCCTGCGGTGTCCGGGCCGGTTCAGCAGGTGGTGCGCTCCGCGACCGATTCGGGTGATTCGCTCGACAGCGTCGTCGCGCAGGCCCCGGGCGGGTGATCGACGCGCTCGGATCGGAGATCGCCGGCTGGCTGCGGCGCCACCTGATCACCGTCGAGATCGGCCATGCCGCCCGACGCGGTGTCGTCGACGTGGACGACGCCGCGTTCCTCGCGGTGTTCGTCCCCCCGGTGACACAGGCCGACGTCGCCGTGACGGCCACCGAGCCGATGACGCTCGACATGCCCTGCGTGGCCGCGGCCTCGGAGATGCTCTGCCGCGTCGTGGCGAACGCGACCCCGCCGTGAACGACGCGGCGGCGGCTCGCCGCCCACCGTCGCCGGTGGTCAGCCCGCTCGACTCGCGAGGCGGGCCTCGAGGTCGGCGATCACGGCACGGGCCGCGCGCTGGGCGGCCCGTGCGGCCTGGGCGGGACTGAGCCCGGCCTCGTCGCGGAAGCGCAGCCACGTGCGCGACGACCCGAGCAGCGCCAGCACGGCGGTCGCCTCGGCGACCTCCCCGTCGTCGAGCGACGGGTAGCAACGGGCGACCACCCGCGCGATCTCGTCGCGATGCGCCCGCGACACCGATGCCGTGCGCGCCGGGTCGAGGTTCAACAACACGAGGGCGCGCAGCTCCCGCTCCGCGGCATCGAAGCGGGCGTACGCCTGCGGCAACAGCTCCACCAACTCGGCCGCCGTGGCACCGCCGGTGCCGCGATCGCGGTCGACGTCGCTGATCTCGAGCCACTTCGATCGCTCGGCGACGTGTTCGCCGAGGGCGTCGACCAGCGCCTGACGATCGGGGAAGTGCCGGTACACCGTGCGCTCGGCCACGCCGGCGCGGGCGGCGAGGTCGCGGATCGACAGCTCGGCGACCCCCTCAGCGTTCACGAGATCGATGAGCGCCTCGAGGATGAGCGTGCGCGTCTGTCGGGTCTGCTCCTCGCGCAGGCGACTCTGGTACGGACGTCGAGCACTCATCTCGATGACATATTGACAGATACTGAGTTGTCAATACAATGCATCTGTATTCACGACAGTATTACTGACATGGAGTCGGGGGCGATCGACATGACGATGACGAACCGGGTGGACAGCACCATCACCTTCGAGCCACCGGGCCCGGGGACCTGGATGCTCGACATCACCCACCACGGGCGTCGCCCGATCACGCGGTTCTTCAGCGCCGCGTACGAGGCGGCGTTCACCACCGGCATGGGTGCGCTGATCGAGCGCTACGGCCTGCCCCTGGCAGAGATCCGGCCCGCCTCGGTGCACGGCTGCTCGTACGCGCGCGTCATCGGGCTCGGCGAGCCCGAAGTGCCGAAAGGACCGCCACCGAAGCCCGTCATGTGGCTGGCCGCCCGTCTCCACCCGGCGATCCGGCGCCGCAACCGCGCGGCCGCCGCGGCGTGGGCCGAGAAGCGCTGGCGCGCCGACGTCGACGAGTGGTTCGACCGGCGGCGAGCGACGGTGGTCGCCGCCAACCTGGCGATCCAGCGCGTCGATCCCGCCGGGCTCGACGACGAGGCCCTGCTCGTCCACCTCGACGACGCCGTCGCCAACTTCCGGCGCGCCGCGTTCGGCTCGTTCGAGCTGCACGGCGGCGACCTCATCCCGACGGGCGACTTCTTCGCCCACTGCGACTCGTGGGGGATCGACATCACGACGGCGGCGTCGCTGCTCGCCGGCGCCTCACCCGCATCGGTCGAGACCGCCCGCGTCCTCGCTCCCGTCGCCCGTGCGATGACGGCCGCCGACCCGCGCCCGTCCTCGATCGACGAGATCCGCCGGCTCGGACCGGACGTGGACGCAGCGATCGACGACTGGCTCGAACAGCACGGCAGGCGGTTGCTCTTCAGCGACGACCTCGACTCGCCGACGCTCGCCGAGTCGCCCGAGCTGCAACTCCGGGCGCTCTCCGCGGCGACCGAGCCGCCGCGCCCGGAGGTCGACCCCGACCCGGTGCGAGCACGCGTGCCAGCGGTGGACCGCCACCGGTTCGATGAGCTCCTCGCGGAGGCACGCTCCGGGCTGCGCCTCCGCGATGACAACGTCGGCGTCGCCTGGAACTGGCCGGCCGGCCTCGTGCGACGCGCCGTGCTCGAGGTGGGACGTCGGCTGGTGGATCGCGAGCAGCTGCACCGCGCCGAGCACGTGCTGCAGCTGGACCCGCGCGAGGTGACCGTCCTCGTCGGCGGCGCCCAGGCGCCGACCGCCGACGACGCCGAGGGTCGGTGGGCATTCCGCGACGCCGTCGTCGCCGCCGGGCCTCCCACCACGCTCGGCCCCGAGCCGACGCCGCCGCCGTTCGACGTGCTCCCCGCTCCCCTGGCGCGAGCGGCGCGGGCCGTCATGGCGGTGATCGACGCGATGGAAGGCGTCGAGGCAGCAGCGCCACTGCACGGTGTCGGGATCGGATCGACGCCGTATCGCGGTCGGGCTCGCGTGGTCGACGACGCCGCCACGGCCATGACGAGCCTCGACGCCGGCGACGTCGTGGTCACGTCGTTCACCGGCCCGGCCTGGAACTCGCTCCTGCCGATGGTGGGCGCGCTCGTCGTCGAGGAGGGCGGGCCGCTGTGCCACGCTGCGATCGTCGCGCGCGAGTTCGGCATCCCGACCGTGGTGGGTGCGACCGACGCCACCCGGCAGGTCCCCGACGGTGCCACCGTCGAGGTCGATCCCGTCGAGGGCGTCGTGCGCGTGCTGTAACGCGCGGCCGCGTTACCATCCGGCGCCGTGGGGAGCGTCGATCGAGCAACGATCCGAATCGCGTTCGAGAGCGCCCGGTTGAGCTACACCGACCACCGGGTCGACCTGTACAACTCGGGGATCAACCAGCTCCTCAGTCTCGCGGCGGTCCGCGGCTACCGGTTGTGCCACTTCCGCATGGCCGACCTCTACCGTCACGACGACCGGCCGATGGTGCGGGCCACCATCCTCGCGGTCGACCCGGAGTGGTCGGGCGACGAGCCGCTCGACGCGTGGCAGCACGTGCGGCCGGTCGGGACGGAGAACCTCGACGTCGCCGACATCGGCCTCTACTTCGTGCGCGGCGACGACATCCGCCGCACGGACACCCCCAACATCGACGTCCTCCGCGCCGCCGAGACGGAGGCGGTCGTGATCGAGTCGGTGGCGGCGACGCTCGCGACGTGCGACAAGTACGAGATGGTCGTGCGGTGCCCCGAGGTGCCGCAACCGCTCACCTTCGCAGCGACCGAGCTGGAACCGGCGCTCGAGGCGATCGACCGGCTGCCGCTGGAAGACGGCTGGTTCGTCCTCAAGGACCGGTTCGGGTACGGGTGCGGGGCCCAGGTCCACCGGCTGCACCGCGACACGCCGCACCTCGACCACCTGATCGGCGACTACCTCCAGGCCTATGGCGACATCCTGCTGCAGGAGTACCGCGCCGAGGTGGCCGACGGCGACCTCGTGGTCACGTTCGTCGACGACGAGCTGATCGGCACGATGCGTCGCCTGCCTGCCGAGGGAGAGTGGAAGACCAACGCCAGCCTCGGCGCCGAGCAGGTCCGCCACGAGCTGACGCCGGAGCAAGAGGACGCCGCCCGGGCGGCACGGCGCGCCTTCGCCGAGTGCCGCGTCGCGTCGGTCGACCTGGTCCTGTCGGGACGGGTCCTCGAGATCAACGCGTTCCCCGGTGGGGAGGGCCTGCTCGAGACCCACGGCGTGGTGCTCGCCGAGCGCGTGCTCGACCGGCTGGAGGTCGAACTGGGCGTCCGAGACGACGATCGCGACGTCCGCGCCGAGGTCCAGGCCGGCGACACGGACCACGACGAGGACGACGACGAGCAGGAGGCCGAACGATGACCGAGGGCGACCTCGAACACCGGATCCAACGGCTGTACGCGCGAGCGGGTGGCGCGTCCTCGAAGGTCGAGGTGCTCGACGTGTTCACCGACGAGGTCCTCGAGGTGGGCCTTCACCAGCTGATCGAGGTGCGGCCGTCGCCGATGGGCGACGAGGCGTTGGCGCTCCCGCTGGTGCTGTCGGTCCCGCACGCCGGGGTGCTGATCCCGAACGAGTTCGCCGACCGGTTCCCCCCGGGCGAGCACAGCCTGGTCGAGATCGACCTGTTCAGCCACCTGCTCTACGAGCGGTTGCCCGGCCCACACGTGGTGTGCCGCGTCGCGCCGTACTTCCTCGACATGAACCGCGGTCGCTCGGGTGCGGACGAACCGCACGTGCCCCACCACCTCCGGAACCCGCCGCACGAGTACTACACCGTCGAGGACGAACTGATCCTCGAACGCCCCTACACCGACGACGAGGCCGAGCGCGTGCTCCGCCTGTACGACCTCTATCACGACCTGCTCGACCTGATGATCCGCACCCAGTTGCGCCGCCACGGTCGCGTGCTGATGATCGACGGCCACTCGATGACCTCGGTCGGCCTCGGCCGCGTGCACGACGAGGGCGAGCCGCGCGACAACGTCGTGGTCGGCACGCTCGGCGGATCGTCGGCCGACGACGCCATCATCGAGGCGTTCGTGGACACCTTGCGCCGCGGCTTCGACGGTCACGACCTCGACATCACGGTCGCCACCGACGTGCCGTACTCGGGTGGATTCATCACGC
>SKSP01000454.1 GCA_007122945.1 Ilumatobacteraceae bacterium
GACCACGGCCGACGTCCGTCGATGGGCGCGCGAACACGGCATCGTGGTCCCCGAACGTGGTCGTTTGCGACCCGAGGTGTGGGAGGCGTACCGGGAGGCGAACGAGGAGGAGCACGAAGAGGAGCACGAAGAGGAGATCCGGGCGGCCGAGCGTTTCGGATCGGGCGTCGACGGGTAGAGCCCCTCCGTGCCGGACCGCTCCTTCAGCCTGGAATCCGCCCGCTCGGCGGCAGAACACGACGAGATCGCGCGTTGGGTCGGCGACTTCCTGGCGAGCTCCGGGAGCGACAACGAGATGCTCGCCGCCGCGCTCGCCCAGGAGCGCCACTGGTGGGTCGGCCCGCTGCGGTTCCCGCTCGACCGCCTGGAACGGATGGCCGGCCCCGAGGACGACGTCGAGTGCCCGGTCGACGACGACGAGTGGGAGGACGACATCGACGGCATGGAGGACAGCCTCGACGACGGCTGGGAGCCGCCGCCGTTGCTCGTGCAGTGTGCCGACGACCAACTGCTCCTCCAGGACGGCAACCACCGCTACGAGGCGATGACGCGCGCCGGCGAGTCGTCCGGATGGGTGCTCGTGTACTTCCCCGACGAGGCGGGTCGGGACCGCTTCGTCGCGTCGGAGCCGGCCGCCGCCGGCGCGCCGACCTGCGGCTGACGCGCCGGCCGGCGGCTGACGCCGCGACGGCGGATCCTCGTGCGAGCCGTGCGGTAGGTTCTCGGGAGCGGGAGGGGTCTCGACACAACGAACGAGGAGGATCCGAATGTCCGCGTCCACTCCCGCCGAGCCACGGCCGACCGAGGCCACCCGGGCCGCCCTCGAGGCGGCCGCGAGTCGCCTGCCGACGCACGACGTGCAGGACTACGAGGACACCGAGCGCGGGTTCATCGGTCGCAGCGAGCAGCGCCGGATCGTGGCCGACGACGGACACCTCGTCTGGGATCTCGACGCCTACCGGTTCCTCGACGAGCCCGCTCCCGACACCGCCAACCCGAGCCTGTGGCGCCAGGGCCGGCTGCTGATCCGCGACGGCCTGTTCGAGGTCGTACCCGGCATCTACCAGATCCGCGGCTACGACCTGTCGGTGATGAGCCTGGTCGAGAGCGACAACGGCGTGATCGTGATCGACCCGCTGACGACCAAGGAGGTCGCCACGGCCGGCTTCGCGCTCTACCGGGAGCACCGCGGCGAACGCCCGGTGACGGGGATGATCTACACGCACTCGCATCTCGACCACTTCGGCGGTGTGAAGGGGATCATCTCCGACGAGGACGTGGCGTCGGGGCGCGTGCCGGTCATCGCGCCCGAGGGCTTCATGGAGCACGCGGTGTCGGAGAACGTGTTCGCCGGCCCGGCCATGGGGCGTCGGGCCGGGTACATGTACGGCGCCGCGCTCGACAAGGGCCCGGCCGGTCAGATCGGCGCCGGGCTCGGCCAGACCACGTCGCTCGGTGAGCCGACACTGATCGCACCCACCGTCGACATCACGACCACCGGCCAGGAGCTCACGGTCGACGGGGTGCGCATCGTGTTCCAGGTCACGCCGGGAACCGAGGCGCCGGCGGAGATGAACTTCTACTTCCCCGACTCGAAGGCGCTGTGCACCGCCGAGAACACCTCGCACACCCTCCACAACATCTTGACCCTGCGGGGCGCCCAGGTGCGCGATCCGCGGGCCTGGTCCGACTACCTCAACGAGACCATCGAGCTGTGGGGCGACGACCTCGAGGTCGTGTTCGCGTCGCACCACTGGCCGACGTGGGGTCGCGAACGCGCCGTCGAGTTCCTCTCGATGCAGAGCGACATGTACTCGTACCTGCACGACCAGACCCTGCGGCTGCTCAACAAGGGCCACGTGGGCGCCGAGATCGCCGAGATCCTGGAGATGCCGCCGGTGCTCGAGGCGCAGTGGCACACGCACGGCTACTACGGCTCGGTCAGCCACAACGTCAAGGCGATCTACCAGCGCTACCTCGGCTGGTACGACGGGAACCCGGCACACCTGTGGATGCACCCACCGGTCGAGGCGGCCACTCGGTACGTGGCGGCGATGGGCGGTATCGACGCCGCGGTCGGCGTTGCCCGTGTCGCGTTCGACGAGGGCGACTACCGGTGGGCCGCCGAGGTGCTCAATCACGTCCTGTTCGCGGACGAGCACCACGCCGACGCCCGATCGCTGCAGGCCGACACGTTCGAGCAGCTCGCGTTCGGCGCCGAGAACGGCACGTGGCGCAACGCCTTCCTGTCGGGCGCGACCGAGCTCCGGCACGGCATCTTCGGCACCCCGATCAGTGCCGACGCCCCCGACCTGTTCTCCGCGCTCACCGTCGAACAGCTGCTCAGCAGCACCGCCATCCGCGTCGACGGGCCACGCGCGTGGGACGAACACCTCGTCGTCTCGTTCGTGTTCACCGACCTCGATCGCACGCATGTCGTCACGCTGCGTCACGGCACACTCGTGCACCGGCGAGCCGACGCCCCGGCGGCCGGCTCCACGGTGTTCACGGGCAGCCGTGCAGTGCTCAGCGCGTTGCTGGCGGGCGCGCTCGACGTCGCCGCGGCGCTGGCCGACGGCACGCTGGCGGTCGACGGCGATCCCGGCGTGATGGGTCGGCTCGCCGCACTGCTCGATCCGCCCGACGACAACTTCGCCATCGTCACCCCGTGACCCTGCCCCGGCCGCCACGGGTCGGCGACGCACTGCAACTCGAGGGTGAGGGACGCGCACCCCGAGAGCTGTTCGCCGGCGTCACGTTGGCGGCGCTCGCGCTCCCGCTCAACATCGGGTACGCGACGGCGGCCGGGCTCCCGGCCACCGTCGGCATCTACGCCACGCTGGTGCCGCTGGTGGTGTTCGCCCTCACGACCGGCTCGCGACATCTGGTGGTCGGGCCGGATGCGACGATCGCCGCGCTGTTGGCGGCGGCGCTCGGGCCCATCGTGGCGACCGGTGCCGACCCCGCCGAGGTGGCGTGGGCGAGCGCGCTGTGCGTCGGAGCGACGCTGCTCGTGTTCTGGGCGTTCCGGCTCGGCGGGCTCGTGCGGTTCGTGTCGAAAGCCGTCCTCGTCGGCTTCATCGCCGGGCTCGGGATCGAGGTCCTCACCTCGCAGATCCGAAAGATCATGGCCGTCGACGTGGAGGCCGACAGGTGGCCGCGCGAGATCGCCGAGCTCGTCGGGGCGATCCCCGACGCGTCGGCCCCCAACGTGGCGATCGGGATCGGCACGATCGTGGCGCTGCGCGCCATGCGACGCTGGCTCCCGACCGTGCCCGCGGCGCTGGTGGTGCTCGCCGTCGCGACCGCGCTGGTCGCGGCAGTGGAGCCGACCGGGGTCGGGGTGCTCGGGGAGATCCCGTCGGGGCTGCCGACGCCCACGTTCCCCACGATCGGACTCGACATCTGGCTCGACCTGCTGGCGGTCTCGATCGCCATCGCCGTGCTCACCACGGCGGAGGGCGCGCTGATCGCACAGCGGTACGCCCGGCAGCACGGTGAGCCGCTCGACACGAACGGTGAGGTGTTCGCGCTCGGCACGTCGAACGTGGCGGCAGCCGTCAGCGGCGCCATGCCGATCGGGGCGAGCGCCTCACGCACCGCCGCGCTGTCGGCGGCGGGTGCCCGCACGCAGATGCCGTCGGTGATCGCTGCCATCGTCGTCGCCCTCGTCGTACTCCTCTTCACCGACGTGGTCGCACGACTCCCCGAGGCGGCGCTCGCCGGTCTCGTGGCGAACGCCGTCGTGTCGACGATCGAGGTCGGCGAGCTGCGCCGGTTCGCGCGGCTCCGGCGGTCCGAGCTCGTCATCGCCCTGGGTTGCACCGCCGGTGTCCTGCTCATCGGGCCGATCGGCGGCATCGTGATCGCCGTGCTGGTGTCGGCGATCGATGTCGTACGGCGCGCCGCAGCGGCTCCCTGGACGGAGCTGACGGCCGACGTGCCCGATCCAGCGGTCGACCGGTTCCGGACCGCCGACGGTGGAGCCGAGCACGAGCGACTCGGTGCTGGACTGCGAATCCTCCGCCCGGGTGGTCCGCTGTTCTTCGCCAACGCCGACGCCGTCCGGGATCTCCTCGTGGAAGCGGCGAGCGATCCCGACGCCGAGTGGCTCGTCCTCGATCTCGAGACGGTCTCCGACGTCGATCCGACTGCGGCCGAGGCGCTCGCCGAGGGGATCCGGGTCGCCCTGGATCGCGGCACGACCGTCGCGTTCGCCCGCGTGACACGATCGGTCCACGAGTTGCTCGACCGCTACGACGTCACGGCGCTCGTCGGCGCCGAGCACGTGTACGCATCGAACCGCGCGGCCCGCGCCGCCTACCTCGGACGACACGACGATCACGGTCCACAGGAGGACGACTGCCCATGCTGAGCGATGTCATCGGGGGTCTGCTCCCCTCCGCGCTGGGGGTCGCCCTGAGTCCGGTGCCGATCATCGCCATCGTGCTCGTGCTCGGCGCGCCCCGGGCCCGGTCGCAGGGGGCGGCCTTCGCCCTCGGATGGATCCTCGGGCTGGTCGTGGTCAGCCTCCTCGTCGTGCTCGTCGCCGGAGGCAGCGAGCACTCGGACGAGCCGTCCGCCGTGCTCGGTTGGGTCGAGATCACGTTCGGCGTGATGTTCCTCTCGCTCGCCGCGAGGCAGTGGCGAACCCGCCCCGGTCCGGGTATCGAGCCGGCGACACCGGCGTGGATGGACGCCATCGACACGATGGGAACCGCCCGGACGTCGGCCATCGGCGCCGCCCTGTCGGGGCTCAACCCGAAGAACCTCGCCCTCACCGCGGCCGCCGCCGCGACGATCGGGCAGGCCGCGCTGGCGGGCCCGGCGACCGGTGTCGCGATCGGCGTCTTCGTCGTCGTGGGTTCGCTCACGGTCGCCGGGCCCGTCGTGGTCTTCCTCGTCGCCCCACGACGGTCGGCGGGCCCGTTGCGCTCGATCAAGGAGTTCATGTCCGCCCACAACGCGGCGATCATGATGATCGTGCTGCTGCTCCTCGGCGCCAAGCTCGTCGGCAACGGGCTCGCCGTCGTCTGACCGGCGCCGGCCGAACGGATCAGACCGGCGTGACGGTCGGGAACCGCCAGGTCCCGTCGAGGATCTCCGGGCGCGGCCGGTAATAGCGGATCAGGTAGTTCCACCCCTCCATGATCGGCAGGAGGTTCGGAACGTCGCCCGGCACGTCCCCCGAGTCGATCGGGCCGAAGTGGATCGTGATCGCACCGTCGGCGTCGTGAACGGCCGTCACGCTGTTGACGTTGTAGCGACCGACCTCGTTCGGCTCGAAGTAGCCGTCCGCGTTGTACAGCGACAACGACCAGAACGCGTCGACCGGTACGTCGCGCACGGTCAGCCGGTACTGGCCGAAGGGCAACCCGGGCTCGACGTTGGCGTAGTACGCCTCGTACTCGGGGAGCCCGCCCCAGCCGGCCGCCGCACCGAGGAGGTGGCGCACCGGGTCGACCGCGTCGCGGGCGCCGAAGGCGCGATCGAACCCGTCGATGCCGCGAGCGAGCTCGAGCAGCGCCTGGCGGGTCGCGTCGAGGCTCGCCTCGTCGTAGTCGGGCAGGACGAACGCCTCGTTGCTCGGGGCGTCGATGCCGAACCCGTCCTGGAGGCGGCGGACGGCCCCGAGGTCGTCGGCGTCGTCCGGGTCGACGAGGATCCGGGCACCGAGCATCACGTACGGGGTGCCGAACTCGTCCCGGGTGAGGGCGTACTCGCCCGCGTCGTGGAAGATCCGCTCGATGTGGTGGTCCTGGTTCACGACCATCACGGACAGGTAGCGGTCGCCCGCATCCGGCACGGCGAGCGTCGCCCCGGCCGTGATGTCGACGATCGCCGCGCTGTAGAGCGTGTCGCGGTTCTGACGGATGATCGGCTGGTGCTCGACGGGGGCGATCTCGCGGTAGTGGACCCACCGGCCGACCCCACCGGCGTCGCGGCCCAGCGCAGCGAATATGCGGTTGCTCTCGGCACGCGCGAAGTTGTCGATGTTCACCCGTTCAGGGGGCATGCTCAGGTCCTCGGGATCGGCAGTCGGGGCACTCTGACGATACCGCGGCCGCGAGGCCCCGTCAGGATGACCGTTCGTCATCCCCCGCGGCGATCGCGTCGGCCACTCGACGGAGGAGTTGGTCGATGGTGAACGGCTTCGCGAGCACGTCGGCCGTGCGGATCGCGGCGTCGTCGGTCCCGGCGTCATCGGTCGCGGAGTCGTCGTCGATGTCGCCGCCCGGGTGGTGCCCCGACATGAACAGCACCGGGACGCCCGGTCGGGCCTCACGGACGTGTGCCGCCAGCTCGAACCCGTCCATGCCGGGCATCGCGATGTCGGTCAGGACGAGGAGCGGCGCGGACGTGCGCACCGCCTCGATGGCGGTCACCGGATCCGCGTAGACATCGACCCGGAACCCGGCACGCCCCAGCGCGGTGGCCAGGAGTCGTCGCAGGGCCGCGTCGTCCTCGACCACGACGATGGTGCCCGCATCCGCGAAGCTCACGGTGATCTCCCTCCCCGACGCGCCGCCCGGCCGAGCGGTCGCGCCCCGCGGACGAACCGGCCGACCCCAGGGGTGATCGGCGGGGGCGAGGAGGGGTGACCCGACACCTGCTCATCGAACAACGACCGGAATCGACGACACCAGGGCACAAGGTCCGTCCGCCGGGCCGGAACGCCGACGGACCACCGGATGGGACCACGTGTGGGACCACGGATGGGCCCACGGGCCGGACCACCGCTTCCGGCCGATCCGCGCCCACCGCACCTAGGTCTTGCCTAGGTTCACGGCGTGCGTGTGAGG
This sequence comes from Ilumatobacteraceae bacterium, assembly GCA_007122945.1. Classification (GTDB taxonomy): domain Bacteria; phylum Actinomycetota; class Acidimicrobiia; order Acidimicrobiales; family Ilumatobacteraceae; genus SKSP01. The sequence goes on from SKSP01000454.1 coordinate 6,804, forward strand.
GCGTTCGGCGGCGAGCAGTGGACCACCGTCGTCCACGTCGTGCGCTGGATCGTGTTCGGGTCCGTCGTCGGGGTGCTCGCCGGGCTGTCGTCGGCCGCCTTCCTCACCTCGCTCGACTGGGCGACGACGACGCGCCAGGACAACCCGTGGGTCCTCTGGCTGCTCCCGCTCGCGGGCTTCGTCGTCGGCCTGACGTACTGGCGCCTCGGCGGCACGTCGGAGCGCGGCAACAACCTCGTCATCGACGAGATCCACGAGCCGACGGCGTGGCTGCCACGACGCATGGCGCCGCTCGTGTTCGTCGCCACCGTGGTGACGAACCTGTTCGGCGGGTCGGCGGGCCGCGAGGGCACCGCGCTGCAGATGTCGGCGAGCCTCTCCGACGGTGTGTTCCGGCGGCTGATCCCCATCGGTGCGCCCGATCGGCGGGTGCTGCTGATCTCGGCGATCTCGGGAGGGTTCGGTGCGGTGTTCGGCGTGCCCGTCGCCGGTGCGGTGTTCGGCCTGGAGGTGCACTCGCGGGGTCGCATCCGCCACGACGCGATCGTCCCGGCACTGACGGCCTCGTTCGTCGGCGACCGGATGGTGCACGCCCTCGACGTCCCGCACCTGCCGACACCCCTCATCGGCGCCGTCGATCTCGACGTCGGGCTGCTCGCCAAGATCGCGATCGCATCGGTGGCGTTCGCGTGGGCGGCGATCGCGTTCATCGAGCTCACCCACGCCGTCAAGCGCGTGCTCGCCCGGTTCGTGGCGTGGCCCCCGCTGCGACCGCTGATCGGTGGCACCGTCGTCGTGCTGATGACGCTCGCGGTCGGGACACGCGACTACCTCGGTCTGTCACTCCCGCTCATCGAGGATGCGCTGGCCGGTGGCGTCGGGCTGGCCGCGTTCGCGTTCGCCGGGAAGCTCGCGTTCACCGCGGTCACGCTCGGCTCTGGCTTCCAAGGCGGCGAGGTCACCCCGCTGTTCGTGGTCGGCTCGACGCTCGGGGCGACCCTCGCCGTCGCGATGAACGCACCCGTGCCCCTGTTCGCCGCGCTGGGCTTCGTCGCCGTCTTCGCGGCCGCGACGAAGACGCCGATCGCGTGCATGATCATGGGGGTGGAGCTGTTCGGCGCCGGGCCGATCGTGCCGGTGATGATCGCCTGCACGCTCGCGTACGTCCTGTCGACCCATCGCAGCATCTACTCGTCGCCCCGCGGCGAGTAGATGCCCACGACGTTGCCGACGCGCCGTCAGAGACCGAGGATCGTGATCGCCACCAGGAAGTAGATGACCAGGCCGGTGGCGTCGACGAGGGTGGTGATCACCGGCGCCGACACGACGGCGGGATCGATCCCGATGCGCTTTGCGAGCAGCGGCAGCGCGGCGCCGGCGATGGTCGCCCAGGTGCAGATCGTGACGAGCGTGATCGCCATCACGAACCCGAAGTCCGCGCCCCAGATCAACGTGACCGGGATGAACACCGCCACGGCGAGCATCGCACCGAGCAGGACCCCGACGCGCGCCTCGCGCCAGACGATGCGCGGCAGGTCGGCGAGGCGGACCTCGCCGACCGCCATGGCGCGGATCACGGCGGTGGACGCCTGTGCGCCGGAGTTGCCGCCGGTGTCGATGAGCAACGGGATGAACAGCGCCAGCGTGACCACCTGCTCGAGCGTGTCCTCGAAGAACTGCAGCACGTTGACGGTGAGCGCGGCCGCGATGATCAGCACCAGCAGCCAGACGCCGCGGGCGCGCGCCAGACCGAACGCCGACACCGCGAGGTACGGCTTGTTCAGCGGAGCGTGGCCACCGTGGAGCGCGAAGTCCTCGGTCTCCTCGACCTCGAGGATCTCCATCGCGTCGTCGACGGTGAGGACGCCGACGAGTCGCTGCTCGGAGTCGACGACCGGGAGCGCGATCAGGCCGGCCTCGCGCACCAGCCGGGCGGCGTCCTCCCGGTCGGTGTCGGTCGTGACCATGTGGACGTCGGTCGTCATGAGATCGCCGATCCGGGTGGCGGGATCGGCGACGATCAGTGACCGCAGACCCGTCACGCCGATCAGGCGTCGATGGTCGTCCAGCACGGGGAGGGCATAGATCGTCTCGGCGTCGACACCCTCGCGGCGGATGCGGGCGAGCGCGTCCTCGACGGTCAGCGAGGCGCGCAGCGACACGTACTCGGGGCTCATGTGACGGCCGACCGAGTCCTCCGGGTAACCCATCAGCAGCCCGGTCATGCGCCGCTCGGCGGGGCTGAGCTGTTCCAGCAACAACGTGACGACCTTGGCGGGCAGCTCGTCGAACAGCCGCACCCGGTCGTCGGGGTCGAGGTTCTCGACGAGGTGCAGGACGCGATCGTCGCGCAGACCGTCGAGGACCTGCTGCTGGTCGCTCGGGTCGAGCGCCTCGAAGACCTCGAGCGCCCGATCGCGGGACAGCACCCGGAACGCGACGGCGGTCTCGGAGCCGTCGAGCCGCGACAGCTCCTCGGCCACGGTCAGGACCGGCGTGTCGGCGAGTCGAGCCGTCAGCGCGGTGACGTCGCCCTCGCGGACCAGTTCTTCGATCGGGGCCGTGTCCATTCTTCGCCAGTATGACGGGGGGACGGGACGATCAAACCTCGGGCGCGACGATCAGGACCAGCACGGCGAGGCCCCACACGTACGGGGTGAACACCCGGAAGCGGGCGGCGTGCAGCAACCGGAGCACGAGCCGCAGGGCGACGGTGCCGACCGCGGCGGCCACGACGAAGCCGACGGCGAACTCGGGCACCCCGATCGTGATCGGCTCACCGTCACCCGCCACGAGGAACCACTGCACGCCGGTCGCCGCGATGATCGTCGGGATCGCGAGGACGAAGCTGAACTCGGCCGCCGTACCCCGCCGGAGCCCGAGTGCCAGCGCTGCCGCGATCGTGAGCCCGCTGCGACTCAGACCCGGGAGCAGCGCGAGCGCCTGCGCGACGCCGATCGCGGCGGCCATCGCGAGCCCGATCTGCGCGGTCGACACCGTGCCCGACCGGGCCCGGTCGGTCCACCACAGCAGGGCACCGGTGATCAGGAGCATCACGGCGATCGCGGCGGGCCGGGCGAACACCGATGGCGCCGCGGCGCGGACGGCGAGTCCGAGCACGCCGGTGACGAACACCGCGACGGCGATCAGGCCGACGAAGCGCATGGCCGGCCCGCCGCGGAGACCGCGGCCACCTCGGCGCACGTCACCGAGCTCGCTGACGAGCCGCGACGTCCCGCTCCGCAGCCGGGGCCACATGACCACCACGATCGACACGACCGTGCCCACGTGCAGCACGAGGTCGAACAGGATCATCTCGGCCGACTCCGGCGCCGGGAGGTCGACACCCCAGTGGTCCAGCAGGTGTTGCGCCAGCGCGAGATGACTCGTCGACGACACCGGCACGAACATGAACACGCCCTGGATGACTGCGAGCGCTGCGGCGACGAGCACCCCCATCAGGCCGTCTCGAGCGGGACTGATCGGCGACGGAGATGGACGTGCACCGGCCCATGGTGGCCGCCGGCACCGTCGAACCCAACCGGACGAGCGCTATTCGACCACGGTGAACTGGGCCATCATGCCGTCGTCCTCGTGGCGCAGGATGTGGCAGTGCACCATGTACGGCGTCGACGGGTCGGCGTGCTCACCGAAGCGCAGCACGAGGCGCGCCGAGGACCGCGGCGGGAGCAGCACGGTGTCCTTCGGGCCGCGCAACTCGGGGGGCGGTGACGCTCCATCGATGTCCAGGACGCGGAACTGCACCTCGTGGACGTGGATGTTGTGGATCGTGCCGGAGTCGTTGCGGACCTCCCAGATCTCCGTCGTGCCGACGCGAGCGACGTGGTCGATGCGGTCCATGTCCATCCGACGGCCGTTGATCCGGCTGCGTCCCTGCAACGCGAACACGTGGGTGCCCACCGAGGCGCCGGGGTCCGGCGCGTCCCACTCGACCAGCCGCTCGGGCACCGGTGCCGACGCAGCGAGCTCGCTCGCGGCGCGCAGCTCGAGCACGTCGAAGCGGTCGTGCAAGCCGGAGAACCGGGCCTCGAAGCCGCCGATGCCGAGGCGCGGCGGTGTGCTCCGCAGCACGGTCGATTCGCCCGGGGCGACCGCCACGACGATCTCGGCGCGTTCCCCGGGTGAGAGCAGGATGCGATCGAGCACGTACGGCGCATCGAGGAGCCCGCCGTCCGTGGCGATCAGATCGAACGAGCGATCGTCGTCGAAGCCGAAGTCGTGGATCCGACCCGGCGACGCGTTCAGGAGGCGCAGCCGCACGATGGTGGTCGTGACGTCGAAGTACGGCGCATGGGTCCCGTTCACGAGCAGCTGGTCGCCCAGCGGCCCCAACGAACTGAACATCGGTGAGCCGAGGTCGAGCGTGCCGCCCGAGTCGACGCGGACGTCCTGGACGATCACGGGAACGTCATCGACCCCATAGGTGTCGGGCAGGGCGAGCGCGTCGGCGACGTCGTCGTCGACGATGAACATCCCGACCACTCCCCGCTGGACGTGCTCGGTGGTCCGGCCGTGTGGGTGAGGGTGGTACCACAGGCTGGCGGCGGGTTGGTCGATCACCCACGTCGGCGACCACGTCGCACCGGGCCGGATCGGTGCGTGCGGACCACCGTCCGCCACGGCGGGCAGGCTCATGCCGTGCCAGTGCAGCGTGGTCGTCTCCGGGAGCCGGTTGGTCACCTCCATCCGAACGGTCTCGCCCCGACGAGCCCGGACGGTCGGACCCAGGTGCCCGCCGTTCACACCCCAGGTCGGCGTCTCGACGCCGGGGAGCAGCTGGCTCGTCCCGGTCCGGAGCTCGAGGTCGACGACCCGGACGCCGTCGGCATCGACTCGCCCGGTGTGCAGCGGTGGCACGCGCAACGGCGTGTCGAAGGGGAGCTCACCGGTCGTGTCGTCGAGCGCGCGCATGTAGGCGATCGCGGCGTAGGTCGCGAACCCGGCCATGACGAACGACGCGATCGCGACGACGGTGAGCGCGGCGCGGAGTGGTCGGCGCGTGCTCATGACGGCGCTCCGTCGCGCCGCCGTCCGGGGAACCACCAGTTGCGGTCGCCGAGCAGCTCCATGGTCGCCGGCACAAGCAGGAGCCGGACCACGGTGGCGTCGATCAGCACGGCCACGGCCAGGCCGAAGCCGAACAGCTGCAACGACCGGTCGGCGGACAGCACGAACGAGCCGAACACGAACACCATCACGGCCGCGGCCGCGGTGATCAGACGGGCGGTCCGGGCGAGCCCGTCCGCGACGGCGCCGCTGTTGTCGCCACTGCGCAGGTAGTGCTCCCGGATGCGGGAGAGCAGGAACACCTCGTAGTCCATCGACAGCCCGAACACGATGGCGAACAGCATCATCGGGACCCATGCGTCGATCGGGCCGGGCTCGCCGAGGCCGAGCAGCCCGGCACCCCATCCCCACTGGAACACGGCGACCAGCACGCCGTAGGCCGCGCCGATCGACACCAGGTTCATCACGACCGCCTTCAGCGGTACGAGGAGGCTGCGGTACACGAACATGAGCAACACGAAGGCGGCCGCGAGCACGGCTCCCATGAACAGCGGCAGGCGCCTGGCCTGGTCGTCCGCGAAGTCCACGACGGCCGCGGTCGCGCCACCGACGAGGATCACGGCGTCGGTCCCTTCGGTCACCGCGGGCACGACGTCGTCGCGCAGACGGTGCACCAGTTCGCTCGTCTCCTCGTCCTGCGGACCGGTCGTCGGCACGATCTCGACGAACATCACGTCCGGTCGACCGAAGGTCGCGCTCTGACCACCGCCGTCGGGCGCGGCGCCCGGCGCCGCGGTGGGCGGCCCGACACGAGCGACGCCCGGATCGTCGAGTGCGGCGTCCACGAAGCGTTGCGCCACCGCCGGGTCGCCGCCGGGGTCGAGACCGACGACGAGCGGCGCGTTGGCGCCGGGCCCGAACCCCTCGGCCACGAGGTCGTGGGCGCGGCGGGCGGTGTCGGTCTCGGGCCGGTTCCCGGCGTCGCCGAAGCCGAGCCGCATCGACAACGTGGGTGCGGCGAGCACCGAGAGCACGACCAGGCCGACCAGGGCGACGGCCGCCGGGCGGCGCTGCACGGCCGCGCTCCACCGGTACCAGAACGACCCGGCCGACCCGGCGCCCATCGGATGCCGGCGCACCCGGAGGCGATCGATCCGGTTGCCGACGATCGCGAGCAGCGCCGGCAGCAACGTGAGCGAGGCGAGCAGCACCATCGCCACCCCGGCCATGATCGAGAGGGCGAGCGAGCGGGTGGCCGACACACCGATGGCGAACAGGGCCGCCATCGAGACCACGACCGTCGTGCCGGCGAAGAAGACCGCACGGCCGGCAGTGGTGAGCGAGCGGGCGATCGCCGTGGGGACGTCGAACCCGCCGGCGAGCTCCTCGCGATACCGGGTGACGATCATCAGGGCGTAGTCGATGCCGACACCGATCCCGACCATCGCCACCGCCGCCGGGGCGAACTCGGGGACGTCGATCACGTTGGCGGCCAGTCCGACGATCGCCATCCCGCACCCGATCCCTAGCAGCGCCGTCGCGATCGGCAACCCCATGGCCAGCACCGAGCCGAAGGCGAACAGCAGGATCACGACCGCCGCGAGCAGCCCGACCGCCTCCGACGAGAACTCGACCTCCTCCCAGAACACGTCACCGCCGTACTCGAGCACGACCCCCTCGGGGAGCCCGGTGAACGCATCACCGACCGCCCGCACCTCCTCGGCGACCGCCACCGCGTCGCTGACGAGCACGTCGCCGAACTCGACCAGGGCGATCGCCACGGAGCCGTCCGGCGCGATCGCACCCGGGGCAGCGGAGGGGTCGGTGACGGTGACGGCCTCGACCTGCCCGTCGACCGCACCGACCAACTCCGAGACCGCACGGCGAACGTCGGCATCGGTGACGTCGGGTGCTGCGAACACGAGCTGTCCGACGATGCCGCCGCGACCGCCGAACCCGCCCTCGGCGAGCAGGTCGGCGGTCGCCTGGGTCTCCGAGCCGGGCAGCGAGAAGTCGCTGCGGGGCTCACCGCCGCGCACGGAGGCCAGACCGGAGACGACCACGAGCAGGACGAGCCAGGCGACCACGACGGACCACCGCCGGCGCGCGCAGAACCTTGCGATGTGTTCGATCATGTGGTGGAACGTACGGACGCCCTCGCGATCCGGCATCGCCCATCGGTCGTCGGGTCGGTGACCCGAACGCGGTATCTGCGCCGGGCCGCGATCAGCCGCGCGACACGAAACCGGACTCGTACGCCTCGACCACGAGTTGCGCCCGCGAGCTGACCTGCAGCTTGTCCAGCAAGCGGCTCACGTGCGTCTTCGCCGTCATCGGGCTGATGAACAGCTGCTCGGCGATCTCGGCGTTCGAGGCCCCCGAAGCGACGCACCGCCACACCTCGCGCTCGCGCTCGGTGAGGTCCGCGAACCGCTCTTCGGCGCGCATCGTCGGTGCGGCACGAGCGAACGCGTCGATCACCCGCCGCGTGACCGACGGCGAGAGCAGGGCGTCACCGGCGGCGATCGTCCGGATGGCACCTCGCAGCGCTTCGGGTTCGATCGCCTTCGTGACGAACCCGCTCGCGCCGGCGCGCAACCCGTCGTACACGTACTCGTCGAGCTCGTAGGTCGTGAGGATCATCACCCGCACGCCCTCGCAGCGCGGGTCCGCGACGATCCGCCGTGTCGCCTCGATCCCGTCGGTGCCCGGCATCCGGACGTCCATCACGAACACGTCCGGTCGCGCCGCCCGGGCGAGCACGACGGCCTCCCCGCCATCCACGGCCTGTCCCACCACCGTGAGGTCGGAGGCGTTGTCGATCAGGGCGACGAACCCGGCGCGCACCGCTGCCTGGTCGTCGGCGACCGCGACCCGGATCACCGGACGAGCTCCGCGTCGTGGAGGGGCAGCCGGGCACGGACCCTCCAACCACCGTCGGCGTCCGGACCGACGTCCAACCGCCCGCCGAGCGACTCGACGCGCTCGCGCATGCCGATCACGCCGAACCCCCCGCCGACCGTGCCGACCGCGCCGACCGCGCCGTCCGCGCCGACCGGGTCGTCCCGCCCGGGGCCGGGGTCACGCACCTCGACCACCACACCACCGGCGGGGTCGCCCACGACGCGGACCGTCACCGAGGCCGCTGCGCTGTGGCGCACCACGTTCGTGAGCGACTCCTGGACGACGCGGTAGACCGTGAGACCGGCGGCCTCGGGCACCTCGATGCCGTCGAGCTGCAGGTCGAGCTCGACGTCGGGGCCTGCGCCCCAGAGGGAGGCGGCCAGCTCGGTGAGGCGCTCCACCCCCGGGAGCGGTACGGCCGACGACGCGCCGCGATCGCGCAGCACCTCGACCACCGTGCCGACCTCGACCATCGCGTCGCGGCCCGCCCGTCGGATCTCTGCGAGCGCGCGGTGCGCCGCCACCGGATCGTCGTCGACCGCCTCGGCGGCGACGCCGGCCTGGACCATCATCACCGACACCGTGTGGGCCAACAGGTCGTGCAGGTCGCGCGCGATGTCGACGCGGACCTGCTGCGCCCGCCGCTCGGCGTCGACCTCCCGCGTCGCCTCGGCCTGCTCCGCTCGCCGCCGGTACGCATCGAGCAGCAACCGCCGGCTCTGCAACAGCGCTCCGAGCAGCAACGCGGACAGCACCCATCCGACCGCAGAGGCAGCGTCGGCGGCGTCCTCGTCACCGACGACGACCATCGCGGTGACGACCACCACCATCGTCGCCACACCCACGGCGAGCGCCCGGCGACGATCGGCGACCAGACCGAGGTTGTAGAACGCGAAGAGGGTGAGCACGTTGATCAGCGAGCTCGCGTGGTCGAGCGAGTACCACAGGACGGTCAGACCGATGATCCCGAGCGCCACCGCTCCCGGCGCCCGTCGACCGAAGCCGAGCAGCGCGATCACGCCGACGGCGAGGATGACCGCCGATCCGACCCCGAACGGCCGCCCACCGTCCGCACCGGCGTCACGCAGGAGTGACAGCAGCGCGAGGACGGCGAGCACGATCCCGACCCAGACGCGATCACCGAGCTCGCGCACGCGACCGACGAGTCTCGACCCGAGGGCGGTTCGATCGATCATCACCCC
>SKSP01000082.1 GCA_007122945.1 Ilumatobacteraceae bacterium
CACCGGAGGAACGATGACCCTCAGCCCGAAGCGCACCGACCCGGCGAGCATCCGCACCGCCGACCCGATCGAGCTGTCGACCCGCATCATCGACGCCGGCGGGGGTGACGTGGGCGATCCGGGCGGCGAGCCGACCAACCGGACGTCGAACGAGCTCACCGAGATCGACGACGGACTGTCGATCGTGGAGTCCTTCTCGCACGTGTACACGTTGCGGACCGACGACGGTCTCGTCTGTGTCGATGCCAGCAGTGCGTTCACCGGCGCGAAGGTCGTCGAGTCGCTACGGGCCTGGGACACCGGTCGGATCAGCGACCTCGTGTACACCCACGGCCACGTCGACCACGTCGGTGGCAGCGGGGTGATCGCCGCCGATGCCGACGCGCGTGGCCACGCCCGGCCGGAGGTGATCGGTCACGACGCCGTGGTCGACCGGTTCCACCGCTACCGCGACACCGACGGCTACAACAACGCGATCAACCTGCGACAGTTCGGCGGGGTGTCGGCGCGCTCGGGCCTGGCGATCGCGGCCGCCGACCGACCGTTCCTACCCGCCGACACGCTCTGGCCGACCCGCACGTACTCCGACCGGACGACCCTGGTGGTGGGCGGCACCGAGCTGCAACTGCGTCACGGCCGTGGCGAGACCGACGACCACACGTGGGCGTGGGTGCCGTCGCGTCGGGCACTGCTGGTCGGCGACTTCGTCACGTGGGTGTTCCCCAACGCCGGCAACCCGCAGAAGGTCCAGCGGTACCCGCTCGAATGGGCGCGTGCGCTACGCGAGATGCAGGCCCACGACGCCGAACTGCTCCTGCCGGCCCACGGCCTCCCGGTGCGCGGCGTCGAGCGGGTCCGCCGCGTGCTCGGCGACCTCGCCTCCGTGCTGGAGGGACTCGTGGCGGACACGCTCGAGCGGATGAACGCCGGTCGGACCATCGACGAGATCATCCACGAGGTGACCGTGCCGGCCGAGATGCTGGAACGTCCGTGGCTGCGACCGGTCTACGACGAGCCCGAGTTCGTCGTCCGCAACATCTGGCGGCTCTACGGCGGGTGGTGGGGGCAGGACCCCGCCGAGCTCAAGCCGGCGCCGCGCCCGGCGCTCGCTGCGGAGTTGACCGGACTCGCGGGCGGGGTCGAGCCACTCGTCGCGAGGGCCAGCGAGCTCGCCGAAGCCGGCGACCTCCGGCTGGCCTGCCACCTGATCGAGCTGGCGGTCGCGGCCGAGCCCGAGCACCGCGGCGCCCACACGGCGCGCGCCGACATCTATCAGCGGCGGCGCGACACCGAGCTGTCGTTGATGTCGAAGGGCGTGTTCGCGGCGGCTGCTCGCGACTCGGCGTCGGTGCTCGGCGCCGACGGCTGAGGTTCGCTCCCGGCGACGATCACGGTCGGGCGAGCGCCGACTCGCCGCTGGTGGCGGCGATCGTCTCGACGTAGGCGTCGAGGTCGGGATCGGCGTCGACGACCGCCCGGATCCGGCTGCGGACCGTGCTGCGCTCGGAGGTGTCGTCGTCGGCCCGGTCGAGGTCGTCCAGCAGGGTCTCGAGCCGGCGCCACGTCGCGTCGTCGACGCCGGCCAACCCGAGGCGCTCGCGCAGCGTCCGGTCGTGGAGAGGGAGTGCGACGAGCGTGGCGAGGAAGTCGACGGCGAGGTCGGCGTCGAGCCCGGTGTCGGGGACGGTGGGTGGTCGCGTCGACCCGATCGCGTTCACCAGCCCGCGCGTCGTGAGCGTGCCGATTCGACGGGCCAGTGGGCTGGCGGCCGGGTACCAGGCGAGCATCGAGCCCAGCAGGCCGACGACGGACGTGGCCCGGGCGTTGGCGAGGCCGTGCCGGAACGCGAGCAGTGCGTCCCGGCGGCCCGCGGCGTGATCGACGAGGGTCAGGACCCGGCTCACGTCGGCGAGCGCGGCACTGAGCTGGGCGCGTGCGCCCGCCACGTCGAGGTGTGTCCGGTCGGTGATCGCCGCGGTCGCGACCTCGACCTGGTCGGCCCGGAACGCGCCGACCACGACCCCGAGCGCGAGCTGGGCGGCGTCGTCGTCCACGACCTGTCCGACGAGACCGGCGAGCTCGTCGTAGGTTCCGAGGTGGACGACGGTCGCCGGCTCGTCCCCGTCCGTCGCGATCGCCACGTCCACGGGGAGCCGGGCGTCGAGCTTCGCCGCGATCGACGGCAAGAACGCGCCCGATGCCAGTGCGATGCCCCGCCGGGTGCCGCGGGTGATGTCGCGTCGCGCCGACACGGCGACGAACCCGGCGACCACCTCGAGCACGTCCCCGAGGGCGTCCGCATCGACCACCGGCGCGGACAGCGCGGCGGCGACCGCGGCCTCGACGGCGTCGTCGTCGAGGTGCGTCGTCGTGGCGAGCGCAGCCGCCGTCGACGGGTCGGCGAGGAGCTGCAGCGCGAGCGTCGGCGACGTGGCGACGGCGTGCAGGGCGCTCGCCGTCTCCGCACGGAGGTCGAGCACGCGAGGCTCGGACGCCCACGCGCCCGAGCCGCTGGTGACGGCCACCAGCTCGGCGGTCGCCTCCACGAGCGTGATCCGGTCGAACGCGTCGGCGTGGTCGGCGACGAGGCGGGCGAGATGGATCGAGCGGGAAGCGTGGCCGACGACGATCGCCCGTGGCGACGGCCCCGTCGTCGCGATCGCACCCAGCACGGTGGCGAGTGACGCCGTCGTGCGCTCGGCGGTACGCACGTCGACGCCGACGCCCGCGAGCAGTTCGAGATCGGCGATCCGACCGCTGGCGTCGACGGCAGCGACGACGTCCTCGAGCCCGTCGGGCCCAACGTCGCGCCAGAGTTGCCGTGCCAGCCGGCCGTCGTCGGCGGCGAGACGTCGGGCGGTCTCGTCGAGGATCCGACCCATGCCGCCCCACGGGACGGCGAGATCGCCGCCCTGCGCCGCCGCCCGGCGGAACCGGTCGATCGATCGTCGGAGCCGTCGGCCGAGTTCGGCGTCGGAGAGCTCGTCGAGACCGGTCGTCGTCGTCCACCCCGACGTCGCGCCGAACTGCTCGACGAGGCGGGCGAGCGCGGCGACGCCACGACCGCTGGTGATGCCCGCCGCGCGTCGCCAGGTGATCATCGCCCGGCTGTCGTGGATCGCGTCGATCAGCGGCATCCAGGACTCCTCGAGGTTGCGGCACATCAGGCGCACGACCCGCACGGCGTCGTCGGCGAGCGGGTCGTCGCACCGGATCGAGCGCAACTCCTCGATCGCGTCGAGGGTGCGGGTCCGCAGGGCGACGATCCGGGCCGGGTCGTACCCGTAGGCGAGGGCCGGGCCGCTCACGACGCCCCGCCGAGCAGGCTCCGCTCGATCTCGATCTCGGCCGCCCGCTGCTCCAGACGGTGCGCGCTCCAGCGCAGGTCGTCGGCGGCCCGGTGCACCTGGGACTGGTTGGCGCCCAGGATCCAACGGCACAGGTCGCCCCTCGGCGTGCGCCAGGTGTCGGGCCCGGCGTGCGCGTCGAGCGACATCGCCGTCGTGGTCTCGATGCGGCCGGCGAGCACGCGCAGCACGCGCGCCCGTCGCCGCAGTTCGTTCGGGTGTTCGGACATGGATGACCTCCTCGCCCGCCGTGTCGACGCGCCACCCGCCCGAGGGGAAATCGCCGTCGACCTTCTGCGTCAGCGACGACGACCGGCGGAACCGTCGTCGTTGCTGACGCCGAGGGCGGAGAACCCGGTGCCGGACCGTCAGCCGGCCGGTCGGGGCACCGGGGTGGTGGCGCCACCGGAGCGCGCCGAGCGGTACATCGCGTCGACCACCCGGTGGGCGTCCACCGCCACCGAGAGGTCCGGCCACGCCGGGGCGCCGCTCGCGGCCGCCACCACGAAGTCGTGATCTGGGTTGGTCGTCAATCCGGCCACCCCGACCGTCGGCCCGATGTCGTCGGACAGCACGACGCTCGCTTCGAGCTCGAGCCCCTCGCCCTCCAACACGGTCGTCGCACCGTCGGTGTCGGTCCAGGTCACCGGGCCGGTCCAGTCGTGCCCCTCCATGACCACGTGGCGACGTTCGCAGAACACCTCGACCCGGCGCAGGCTCGGTCGGGCGAGGTTGTCGTGCCACACGCTCGTCAGCGTCCCGAGCGCACCGTCCGCGAAGCACACCGTCGCGGCGACGGTGTCCTCGATGCCGTCGTGGCCGTGCAGGTTGCGCTCGTGGGCGTTGACCTCGGTGATCCCGCCGACGATCGTCGCCAGCAGGTCGACGTCGTGGATCGAGTGCTCCAGCAGCGTGCCCGACCCCGCCAGGGCCCGGTCGGCCCGCCACGTCGAGTCGTAGTGACCCTGGAGCGGGATGTACTGGTCGTCGCGGAACACGACGGCCATCACGCGTCCGGCGGCCGGGTCGCGAACGAGCTCGCGCATCACGACGAACGCCGGGCTGCGCCGCAGCACGAGGCCGACCTGGTGGGTGATGCCGGCGTCGCGGACGGCCGACAGCATCGACTCCGCGGTCGCCAGGTCGCCGGCGAGCGGCTTCTCGCAGAACACGTGGAGCCCGCGCTCGGCCGCCGCGGCGACGAGGCGGGCGTGCTCGCTCGTCCAGGTGCAGACGTACACCGCGTCGCTGCGGTCGAGCACGGCCGTCTCGGAGCCCACGACGTCGCAGCCGGCGGCCTCGCCGAATCGCACCGCCCGCGCGTGGTCGGGGTCGTACACCGCGACCCGCTCGAACGCCGCCGAGCTGTGTCGCAGCATCTTCGAGTGGTACGTCGCGATGAGGCCGGCGCCGAGGAAGCCGATCCGCAGCGGCGTGCCGGTG
>SKSP01000148.1 GCA_007122945.1 Ilumatobacteraceae bacterium
AAGGGCCGCGACCTGGAGACGACCGTGCTCGCGCGTGCGGTGCGCGCCCACCTCGAGCACCGAGTGCTGGTCTACGGCCGCAAGACCGTCGTCTTCGACGGCTGAACCGTCCGCGCCAACCGACCAGAAACCGCCGATCGGCGCGGACAGGACACCCCACGACCCCCAGAACCGTCCGCGCCAACCGACCAGAAACCGCCGATCGGCGCGGACAGGACGGTCAGGTGCGCTCGAGCTGGGAGACGTGCTCGTCGGCCGGGCCGATGTCGATCGGGCCGACCACCACCCGGTCACGACCCGAGCGCTTGGCGCTCAGCAGGGCGTCGTCGGCGAGGCGGACGAGGACGTCGAGCGACTCCCCGCACGCCGTGTCGACGACGCCGAACGATGCCGTCACGGTGGGCGCCTCGGCCCGCGCGCACGCTTCGACGAGGGCGAGTCGGATCCGGTCGAGGGTGTCGACCGCCGCCCAGCGGTCCATGCCGGGCAGGCCGACGACGAACTCCTCGCCGCCCCAACGGGCGAACAAGTCGCGTGAACGGAGCGTGCGGCGAACGGTGTCGGCGAACAGCCGCAGCGCGCGATCGCCGGCCTGATGGCCGTGGGCGTCGTTGAGCCGCTTGAAGCGGTCGAGGTCGATCACGGCGAGCGAGAACTGCTCCCCCCGCTCCAGCCACTGGCCGAGCTCCTCCTCGGCGCTGCGGCGATTGATCAGCCCGGTCAGGCCATCGGTGCTCGCCTGTAGCTGTGCCTTGGCGAAGGCCCGGAGCGTCCCGATCTGAGCGCTCGTCTGGACGGCGAGCGACGTCACCTTCTCGAGCGCCGAGCCGTCGAGCGGCTCGTGGTCGGGCCCGATGACGTGCAGCACTCCCATCGACCGGCCCATGAACGACAACGGCACGCAGTTCGCCGAACACCCGCCGTCGACGCGACCTCGCAGGTGCGGGCAGGCGTTGACGGCACCGGAGCTCGGGAAGCTCAGCGGTTGTGCCTTGCGCACCGCCGGGCAGTCGTACGGCGCCGCGACGTCGCAGCCCGCGCGACCGGCCGTCGGACTCTCCGAGCGGACCACCAGGTGCGAGTCGCTGGAATCGGCGAGCTTGAGTTCGGCGGGCCGCTCGGGGACGACGTCGCTCAGCACGTGACGTACCACCGCCGTCGCGCCGGCCTCGTCCGATGCCATCTCGAGCGCCTCGTGCAGCTCGTGGTCGAAACGCCGCTTCTCGACGTCGATCGACTGGGACTCCTCGAGGTCCCGGATCCACTGGGCCTCGGCGGAGAGGGTGCGATCGAGCGGACGGAAGAACAACACGGCGAGCGCGGCGAGCACGGCGAGGGCGACGAACGCGAGGAACGCATTGACCTCGGCCATCCGCCGCACCGACGCGACCGCCTCGGGATCTCCGGCGAGTCGCTCCATCACGTCGTTGGTGGCCAGCCGGTACCCGAGCCAGTTGACCCCGACCAGCAGGGTGCCGATCGCGATGCCGACCTTCCACCGACGGCTGAACCGCCGGCGGATGCCGTCGAGCACACCCACCCGTGAGTCGGTGGTCACCGATGTCCCCTGCTCGCCCACGACGGATCCATCGGCACGTCGTCGCCGGGACTGAAACCCGCGTCGGCCCGAAGCCGGCCGCCGGCCGGGATCGGGATGCACGGTGCCGATATCGTGTCGGGTCGTGGCGGTCTCCCGAACACACCTCCGTCGCCGTGGCGTCGCCCGTCGTCCCGGAGGGTTTCGATGAGCCTCCACCGAACCGGGGACGGGTTCGTCCGGTGCAGCGACGGGCACGTGCGGTGGGGTCGTTACGGGGCGGCCGGCGCCGTGTTCGTCCATCGTGACCGGGTCTCGGGGCCCCGTGTGATGCTGCAGAAGCGCTCTCCGGTGGCCCACGAGGGCGGGACGTGGTCGTGCGCTGGTGGCGCGCTCGACCTCGGTGAGTCCCCGCTCGAGGGCGGATTGCGGGAGGCGACCGAGGAGGTCGGGGCGATCCCCGCCGGGGCACGACCGATCGGACAGTACGTGTTCGAGCCGGCCGACGACTGGAGCTACACGACGATCGTCGTCGAGGTGGACGAGCCGTTCGGCGACTCGATCAACTTCGAGACCGATGCCGTCGGGTGGTTCACCCCCGCCCAGGTGGACGAGCTCGAACTGCACGCCGGCTTCGCGGCCGCCTGGCCGCACCTCCGCGAGATCGTCGAGCAGCCTTCCTCCGGTCCGATCGACCCGTGAGCCCGCCGGGCGGAGCTCACGGGCGTCGGTGGACGTGGACGACGTAGTCCGATCCGTGGGCGAAGGCGTCGCCCGACCACGTCGCGTGGCGATCGACCAGCTCGAGCCCGGCGGCGACGCACCAGCGGTCGTGGTCCTCGACGGTGGGCCACCCCGGGGCGAGCGTGGCGCCCACGACGAGAAGGCCGCCGGCACCGAGATGTCGTGCGGCGCCGGCGACGGCCGCCGCACGCCGATCGGGGCGCACGAACGGCAGCACGTTGCCCGCCGCGACGACCACGTCGAAGGTCCGCTCGATATCGAGCTCGGCCAGGTCGGCCCGGATCCAGTTGAGGGCGGGCGCACGCCGGCGGGCGCGGTCGAGCAGGTCGGGATCGAGGTCCACACCGACGACGTCGACCCCACGGCGGGCGAGCTCGATCGCCACGCGTCCGGCGCCGCACCCGGCATCGAGGACGCGGTCGGGCTCGAACCGCATCACGAGGTCGGCCTCGCCGTGGACGTCGTGGCCCTCGGCCGCCATGCGGTCCCATCGCGTCGCGTACTCGTCGAGATCGACACGCGCGCGGTACGCCCGCCATTCGTCGGACACCCGCTCGTCGGCGAGCGCGTCTCGGTCTGGTTGCGGCGCGCTCACGACTCGCCGACCGGCTCGGCGACGCGTCGGGAACGACGCCGTGGACGACCCCCGGTGGACGGCTCCCAGCGGAAGCGCCGCACTGCGACGACGAGCCCCGCGAGCCCCCACAGGGCGATGAACCCGAGCTCGGGCCAGTTGAACGCGGGCGCGGGCACGAGTGGGTTGAAGGCGTCCTGGAAGCTCGTCACGAACGGCTTCAACGGGAAGATGTCGCCGATCAGCGCCAACCAGCGCGGCGGCTGCTCGAGCACGACGAAGACGTTGGAGACGAACGCCAACGGCAGGATCGTCGCGTTGGCGACCGCCGAGGCCGAACTGGCCGACGGCACGAGGGCGGCGACGGCCATCCCGAGAGCGGCGAACGCGCCGACACCGACGACGAACGTGATCGCCGCGGCCGGCAGCTTGCCGGGTTCCACCTCGAGGCCGTAGGCCACCACACCGAGGGTGAGCATCACCACGACGCCGAACAGGGCGATGACGACCGACGACCCGATCGCACCGGTCACGTACACCCAGGTGGGCAGCGGGGTGCCGCGCCATCGCTTGAGCACCCCTTCGTCGCGACGGATCGGCACCATGTTCGCCAGGTTGGTGTAGGTGGCCGAGACGGCCGTGAACACGGCGAGCGCACCGGTGTAGAACTGCCGGATCGGCCAGTTCCCGTCAGGGGTCTGGACCGTGGTGTCGCCGAACAGGGCATTGAACAGCACGAGCACCATCAACGGGAACAACAGCGTGAAGAACAGCGCGATCGGCACCCGCCAGAACAGCAGCAACTGGTACCGGATCTGACCGAGCACCAGACGGGCCGTCGACGGGAACGTCTGACCGCTCACGACCCGTCCTCCGACAATTGCAGGTAGACGTCCTCCAACGACGGTCGGTGGACCGCCAACGAGGTCAGCTCGACGTGACGCTCGAGCGCCCATGTGGTGACGGCATGGACGTCCGCGGTCGGTGAGGCCGACGTGAACTCGACCCGCCGACCGTCCCAGCGGTGCCCGGCCGGGAGCACCGCGTCGAGACCGCCCAGGTCGATGCCGTCGGCGACGGTGAACGAGACCCGCGTCTCCGGTGTCGCACCGATCAGCTGGTCGGGGGTCCCTTCGGCCACCATCGACCCCGACACCATCACGCCGACCCGATCGGCCAGGTGCTCGGCCTCGTCGAGGTAGTGGGTCGTGAGCAGCACGGTCGTGCCGTCGGCGCACAACGTCTCGACCAGCTCCCACGATCGCCGTCGGGCGACGGCGTCGAACCCGGTCGTGGGCTCGTCGAGGAACAGCACCTCCGGTCGCCCGACGATGCCGAGTGCGAGGTCGACACGGCGGCGCTGACCGCCCGAGAGCGATCCGACCCGGGCGTCCACCTTCTCGTCGAGGCCGACCATGCCGACCACCTCGTCCAGCGGTCGGGGGGCCCGGTAGCACGATCCATAGGTGCGGATGGCCTCGCGGACCGTGAGCTCGGGCTCGAGGCCCGACGACTGCAACACGATGCCGATCCGGTCGCGCAGCGCGCGACCGCCGTCGACCGGGTCGAGCCCGAGGACCGAGACGTCGCCCGACGTGCGCTCGCGGTGGCCCTCGAGGATCTCGACGGTGGTCGACTTCCCCGCACCGTTGTGGCCGAGCAGGGCGTACACCTCGCCGGGCCGGACCTCGAACGACAGGGCGTCGACGGCGACGGTCGCGCCGTAGACCTTCCGCAGGTGCTCGACCCGGATCGCCGACATCGGCGTCGAACCTACCGGCCGCAGCCGACGTCCGTCAGGACCGGTGCGAGGAGATCGGCAGACCCGTGTCGTTGCGCAGGTGCTCGGCAGCGGGAACGAAGTACGCGAGCAGACGGTCGCGGATCTCGGCCGCGACGTCGCCTGACAGCGC
>SKSP01000224.1 GCA_007122945.1 Ilumatobacteraceae bacterium
AACGAGCACGAACGTCTGCAAGTAGGAGTGCCCGCCACGGTTCCCATCAACGAGTGGAACCCGAGGAGGGCTCATGAATGTGGTCATTGGTGTTGACCCGCACAAGGCAACGCATCACGTCATCGCTGTTGGCGACAACGAAGACGAGCTGGCGCAGGTGTCGGTGCGGGCGTGTCGAACCCAGACGTCACGGCTGATGAGGTGGGCGGAACCGTTCGCGTCGCGGACGTGGGCGATCGAAGGTGCCGACGGGCTGGGCTATCTGTTGTCCCAGCAGCTCGCTGCAGCCGGTGAACGCGTCGTGAACGTGCCAGCGACGTTGGCGGCACGCACCCGGCTGTTGAGCTCGAGTCGGTCGAACAAGAACGACCCGAACGACGCCCGAGCGGTCGCGTTGACCGCGCTCCGCCACCGTGATCTCCGCGAGGTGCAACCCGTCGGTCACAGCGAAGTGCTCAGGTTGCTGGCGAAGTGGAACAAGGACATCGGTGATCAATGCACTCGGCTCGTCGGCCGCATGCACGCAAGACACCGCCTGACCAGGACAATTGCCGACGCCACCTGCCAGCTTCCCAAGCTGAGAACGGGGGTTCGATTCCCCTCATCCGCTCTCCTGTGATGTCGCGAGACATCGGCAAGGATCCGAACCCTCATTGGGGTTCGGGTTTCTTGTTTTTTCGGGGTCCTTTTGGTCCGCCTGGAGGTCGTCCGGTGCCGTGGTAGCGACGTTCGGGGTTGATGGTGACGATGCGGATGATTTCACCGGTGGCGGCGTGGACGACGCGCACGTTGTAGCCGTTGATGAGCAGGATGACGGGGGTTCTGTCGAGGGTTCGGCCGAGGCCGATGTGGTGGAGGTGGCCGTCGATCCAGAGGCTGACGTTGCCGGAGTTGATGCGGTCGTGGCGGACGCGGAACTCGGGGTCGGGCTGATGGTCGGCCGGGCCGGCTTTGGGACGGGCCTGGTAGGCGGTGGCGGGGGTGGATCGGTGTGGCAGTGAGCGGTGGGGGCGGTGGTGGTTGTAGATCTCGGCGAAGGTGTCGAGCTGGGCTTGGAGTTCGGCGATGGTGGTGGCGACGGGTTGGGTGCGGAGCCATTTCTTCATCGTTTGTTGGAAGCGTTCGACTTTGCCGCAGGTGGTGGGGTGGTTGGGTCGCGAGTTCTTCTGTTTGACGCGCAACTTCACGAGTTGGTTCTCGAGGGCGTTGCGGGAGGTTCGGCCGCCGTGGGCGAAGCGGGTGGTGAACACCAAACCGTTGTCGGTCAACGTTGAGGCGGGGATCCCGTGTTCGGTGATCGCGGTGCGGAAGGTGGCGACCACGGCCGGGCCGGTGACGGGTTGGTGGGCGGTGACCGACAAGGCGTAGCGGGAGTGGTCGTCGAGCCAGGTGAGGATCTCGGCGTCGGTGCCATCGGCGAGGCGGTGGTGGGTGAAGTCGCTTGCCAGGTCTCGTTGGGTTGCTCGGCGGCGAATCGGATGTAGGACGACTTCGGTTTCTTCTTCGGCTCGGCCACGACGAGGTCGTGGCGGCGCACGATCCGGTAGATCGTCGCCCGCGACACGGTGATCTGGTGGTGGTGTTCGAGGTGCCAGGCGATCGTGTCAGCGCCAGCGTCGAGTCCATCAGCGACGAGTCGCCGACGCAGCTCGATCACCAGGTCAATGGTCGCTGAGGGTGTGGCGTCGGGTCGGGCGTGAGGTCGTCGTGAGCGTGGTTCGAACGCGGTGTCGCCCTCGGCGCGGTAGCGGGCGACGAGCCGGCTGACCCATGCCTGCGACACGTCGTAGTCGCGGGCGACTTGAGCCTGTGAGCGGCCCTCCAACTACAACGGTGATGATGAGACGGGCCTTGGACATCGCGCCGACCCTTGCCTATGACGCGCGACATCCCTTGCCTATGACGTGAGACAACACACCTCATCCGCTCTCCGTGAATGTGCCGATCAGGCCAGGTCCCGGGCATCGCTGCGCCCCTTCCTTCCATCCGATCTTGGTGCGGACTGGTGCAATACTCCGCCGGTATCCGCGGCGAGCATGCTCCACCTTCGTCGCGGGCGAACCTCTGCAGGTGAAAGTCGAGATGAACACCTTCGAACGCTCACCAGCACGGGCGACCGTCACGCGCCCGTTCGCCGTCGCCAGTCCATGGTTCACCGGCGACGCCGAGGTACCGACGTTCGCGATCGAAGAGCTCACCGCCACGAAGATCCGAGCTCTGTTCCAACGTCGGAAAGGTCGCGACCTGTTCGACCTCTGGCTCGCCGTCCAACACGGTGGAGCAGCGATCGACGACAACGTCGAATGCTTCGAGCCCTACCGACCCGGCGGATGGACCGTCGACCGAGCCCTCGAAACCTCGACGCCAAACTTGTCATCGACGACTTCACCGGCGATCTCTACCAACTCGTCAACGTGGCACCGAACGACTACAGCGTCGACGCTGCGGCAGCGATTGCACGCCAGGTGATTCGAGCAGTCGGCTGACGTCGAGCGCCGCGGCTGCCAGCAGCGGGCAGTCGACCGATCACAGCGCTCACGAGTGGCCGAACACGGCGTCGGTGGTGGTCACTTCACAACCCTGTTCGCTATCAGCCACATGGCGGTCAGCATCTCGCGGGCATGCCACGGCGGTGTCCGGTGCCGTTCGTCGGCGACCACCATGCGCTGGAGCGCTACGCGTGCCCGCTCCCACACAGCAACGAGGTCATTGGCGTGTTCGTAGTCGTGCAGGCGTCGGGGTTCGTGCCGTTCGCCGTCTCGCTGGCGCGCTGGGTAACAGATCGTCGTCGCGTGGAAGCAGCCGGGCCCTTCGCGGTCGCGGCGAACGTCTGACACTTCGACGAGCGGCCCACCGATGACGCTGAGGTGGACGCCGCACTCCTCGAGGAGCTCGCGTCGTAGATCGTCCTCGTCGGACTCGCCGGGTTCCACGCCACCGCCCGGAAGCTTGTAGATGCCGGTCTCACGGTTTGCCGTCCACAGCACGGCACCGGACGAGTCGTGCACGACAGCCTTCACTGAACGCCGCAGTACAGGGTCTTCGCATCCCGCAGGGTCGTGTTCGTGGAGTTCGATTCGCGGAACCAAGAGCTCAGACTTTCAGTAGGGGCGAAGGTCGACGAGGTCGCGCGTGCTTCTCACCGTTTCCCTTGACATGAAGTGAGATTGAACTTTTACCCTGACCGTCATGACCGAAACAACACCGACCCCCCAGCGACAGGTCGTCGGCGTCGCAGTCATCATCGGCAGCACACGACCCGATCGCAACGCACCGAGCATCGCCCGTTGGCTGACTGCACAGCTGGCCCGGCGCGACGACCTTCGCGTCGACACCATCGACCTGGCCGACCTCGACCTGCCCGGCGTGCTCCCCGCACCCGACGACCCGCGAGCTCTCCAGCTCACCAAGCGGATCGCCGACGCCGACGCGTTCATCGTGATCACCCCCGAGTACAACCACGGATACCCGGCATCCCTCAAGCAGGCGATCGACGTGCCCTACCACGAATGGCACGCCAAGCCGGTCTCCTTCGTCTCCTACGGCGGGATGTCGGGCGGCATCCGAGCCGTCGAACAACTCCGCCAAGTGTTCGCCGAGCTCCACGCCGTCACCATCCGCGACGGTGTCGCGTTCCCGGGCATCAGGGTCGACGCCAATGGCGTCGCTGACGACGCCCACGGAGCGTCCGCCGCCGCGAAGGTCATGCTCGATGAACTCATCTGGTGGGCACTCGCCCTGCGAGCTGCCCGCGACATTCGGCCGTACGTCGCATGACGCCGTATGGCCTGTGTCTCCAGCTGAACGGATCGCAGGCCACAGACCTCGGAAGCCTCCCAAGCTGGAGATCGGGGGTTCGATTCCCCTCATCCGCTCTATCATCCGCTCTACCGGCTCCGGCCCCGTCACTCACCGACGGGCCAGTGCTCGACGAGCACATCGTCCATCGGGAAGTCCCCGGTGTTGGCGGTCGCCAGCGACGCCTCGATCCCACATGCGGCGGCGGCGATGAGGCAGTCGGCCTGGTGGAGTGTGACGCCCTGCTCGGCGAAGGTCCTCCGCCAGGTACCGGCTCGCTCACCCTCGGGCACGCCTATCGGTGCGAGACGGACAGCGCCGAAGAACCGACGAACGACGTCTTCCTCACCTGGCCGGAGACCGCGCCAGATCTCCTCGACCGAGATCGCGCACACCCACGGTTCGACCCCGCGCCGCCGGAGGCCTGCGAGGCGATCGGCGGCGGGACGCCCGCGGAGCGCGTCGATGATCACCGTCGAGTCGAGGAGGAGGCGCGCCACCTCAGCCCGCTCGACGGTCGTCGGACCGCCGCTGGCGGCGCACCCAATCGGCGGGGTCGTCGTCCCAGTCGTGACCGTCGTCGGAGAGTGAGCCGAGCGACGTCTCGATGTCGTCCCATCGGCGTTCGTCATCGAGCGTCCTTCGGATCATCTCCGCGATGAAGGCGCTCCGTCGTCGGCTGCCGGCGCGCCGGTCGAGGTCGGCGACGAGCGCGTCGTCGAGTGTGATGTGCAGACGCATGTGCCGAGTATAGCCCACGGTGCGGACACCTCGCCGTCGAGGGACCGTTGGGGCGCGGCCACTCAGAGCGAGAGCGCGTCTACTCTCGGTCGCCCGATGGCACGCGCTAGCGACGATCTGCACGTGATCCACGACGAGGGTGCTCGGCACCCGGGGCGTCGAGTGGTGCCCGTGCTCGTCGCGGTGGCGCTCGCCGGTTCGACCGTCGGCACGGCGAGCGGAGCGGCCG
>SKSP01000364.1 GCA_007122945.1 Ilumatobacteraceae bacterium
CCCCCGCCGCGGCGGCGCGCCAGGCGCTCGCGCCCGACGCGACGAGGTACTCCACGTCGACGAGCGCTGCCGACGACCACCACCCGAGCGGCGCCGGGTGCCCGCCGGCCGTGCCGACGACCGCTCGGGCGTCCCCGTCGACGGTTCGGTCGAGGATCCGTCGGACGGTCTCCACGTCGAGCTGCGGGAGGTCGCACGCCGCCACGAGCACACCGTCGCACTCCAGTGCGACGGCGTGGCGCAGCGCCGTCAGCAGCCCGACCAGTGGTCCGGCACCCGGGAGCGCGTCCGGAACGAGCGGGAACCCCGTGTCGGGCGGGTCAGCGCCCGGCGGCGCACCGACGAGGACGACCGGGGCACATCCCGACGCCACCAGGACGTCGGCGACCCGAGCCGCCATCGCCCGACCGTCGATCGGGATCCACGCCTTCGCGCGTCCCATCCGACGGCCGGCGCCGCCGGTCAACACGGCGCCGAGCGGGGTCTCCGCACGCCGCGTCATCACGTCGCGTCATCCCCCGTCCGGCGGGCCCGACGGGTCGAGTTGGGCGAGGAACGTGGCACACCGTTCGGCCTCGCCGACCTCACCGATCGCGGCCGCCTGCTGTTGCAGGCCGAGCAGCGACCGCAAGAAGCCGTGGTTCGAGGGGGCGCTCCAGCGCACGTAGCCGGACCCGCGCCAGCCGTTCGCGCGCAGCGCGTCGAGCCCGCGGTGGTAGCCGACCCGGTAGGCGGCGTAGCGCTCGACGGGGTCGCGGCCGACGTCGCCGAGCGCGGCCCAGCACTCGATCTCCTCGGGGTGATCGGCGACGACCGCGGCGACCGCATCGCGGACACCGTCGGGCGGCGCGGCGAGCGCCTGCGCGAGTCGGTGGCGGACGGCCGGATCGGTCTCGGGGAGCACCGTCGTCGGGATGCCGTCGGAGAACTGGATCGGCTGGTCGCTCATGGGTGCGACTCTACGACCGGAAGGCGACGGCCGCTCCGAGCACCCGCGGTGAACGTCGATGGTCGCGACTCCACGACCGCCGCGCCGTATCGTGGGCGGCCATGTCCGGGTTGACCCTCGACACCGCCAAGAACGTCGCCCTGATCGGTGCGGTCGTGTTCGTGATCGGCTCGGTCGTGTCGGCGGTCCTGCTGCGTTCCATCGCCCAGAAGCTGGCCGTGGCGGCGATCTTCGCCCTCGTGGCGGTGCTGCTGTGGACGCAACGGACGTCGCTCGAGTCGTGCGCCGAGCTGGTGCGCGAATCGATCGGCACCCCGGCGGGGACGACGTGCACGTTCTTCGGGCGCGACGTGGACATCCCCGGTCGATCCGGTTCGTGAACGGCCCGCGCACCGAGCTCCTCGCGCTGACGACGGCCAAGACCGTCGCCAACACCGCGCTGCGCTGGATCGGCCCGTTCCTCCCCACGCTGGAGCGGGCGTTCGGGACGAACGTGGGAACGTTGACGACCATCCTCGCGGTCAGCGAGATGGGAGGGCTGTCGACCCTCGTCACGGGTCGGGTCCTCGATCGGGGTCACCGCCGACGCATCTTCCTCGCCGGCTCGGCGGCGGTCGCCGTCTCGTCGGTCATCGCGCTCGGCGGCTCGGTCCGCTGGTTCGCGCTCGCCACCGTCGTGCTGCTGCTCGGCGTCACCAACCTCACCGTCGCCGGCCTCGCCTGGGTGAGCGCCCGCGTTCCCTACGAGGGACGTGGCCGGGCGATCGGGATCTTCGAGCTGTCGTGGGCCCTCGCACTGTGCATCGGTGGACCGATCATCGCCGTGCTCATCGACTCGTTCGGGTGGCGCGGTCCCTTCGTCGGCCTCGCGGTGGCCGCGACCGCGACGACGATCGGCGTGCTCGTGCTCGTCCCCGCCGACGAGGTGACGCCGCCCCCGCTGCGACCCACCGGCGGCGTGCGGGTCTCCGGCCGGACCGCCGACCGACGATCGGGACTTCCCCGGTCGGCGTGGCCGCCACTGCTCGCCTCCGCGCTGACCGCCGCTGCCGGGCTCGCCGTGTTCGTGATCAGCGGCGCCTGGCTCAGCGACCAGTTCGGCGTGTCGACCGCCGGACTCGGGCTCGTGGTCACCGGGTTCGGCCTGCTGGAGTTGGTCGCCAGCGGCTCGTCGGCCGCGTTCTCCGACCGGCTCGGAAAGCGCCGCTCCGTCGCCGGCGGCATCGTCGTGCTCGCCGTCGGCCTCGTGGTGACGGCGTCGGCCGGGACGAGCCTGCTCGTCGCGGTGATCGGCCTCACGGTCTTCCTGACCGGGTTCGAGTTCGCGTTCGTGACGTCGCTGTCGCTCGTGAGCGAGGCGGCCCCGGCGGCGCGCGGTCGGGCCCTCGGGGTCGGCAACTCGATCGGGACGATCACCCGCGCCGGTGGCGTGTTCCTCAGCGGGCAGCTCTACGAGTCGGTCGGGTTCGGCGGCTCACTCGCCCTCTCGGCCGTCGTCGCCGTCGTCGCGTTCGCGATGGTGCTCCTCAGCCGGACGGGGTAGCCGGACGGGTGTAGCCGGACGGGGTGATCACCGACACGACCCGGTCGGCGACGGCGTCGGCGTGCGTGTTGGGGCCGAAGTGGCGCGCGCCCGGCACCACGTCGACCCGGCAACCCGGGATCAGCTCGCCCAGGAACCGCATCGCGTCGCGGTGGTGCTCGGCGCCGTGCTCGCCGTGGAGCGCGAGCACCGGCGCGACGATCCGGTCGGCCGACCACGGTGGCCCCGAACGCAGGTCGGTCAGCTCCCCGACCATGGCGACGCCCTCCGCCCGTCGGGCCGCGCGCGTCGACGGCGGCAACCGTTCCCAACGCTCGTCTCCCACCAACCGCCGCATGAACCGTTCGGCCGCGTCGTGCGGGTCACCCTGCGTCGCGAGTGCCGTGCCACCGGCGGTCGAACCGGGCCACCAGTCGAACCACGACAGCGGTGTCTCGTACACGACCACCGCCTCGGCCAGGTCGGGGTGCCGGTCGGCGAGCGCGAGGGCGACGTTGCCGCCGTAGCTGTGCCCGAACACCACGGCGCGGCGTCCGTCGAGCACCCCGACCAGGTCGGCCACCTGGGCGTCCATGCCGAACGGCCCGTCGTGGGGTGCGGACCGTCCGTACCCGCGCCGGTCGTAGCGGGCCACCCGGGCCCGCCGGTCGAGTCGCCGACTCAGGCGCAACAGGCCCGCCGACCGGTCCATCGAACCGTGCACGAGCACGACGAGCGGACCGTCGCCCGTCTCGTGCGACCAGATCGCGGGAGCCGGCCGGGGCTCAGTCAACGGTCACGATCCGCAGGACGTCGGCCGCCGCGGTGCCCGGTCGCTCGGGGGCGCCGGCGAGCACGAGCACGGTGTCGCCTCGCTCGATGCGCCCTTCGTCGACGGCCGTCTCGACGGCGAACCACACCATCTCGTCGGTCGTGGTGTAGGTGTCGACGCCGATCGGATCGACCCCCCACGACAGCGCCATCGTCCGTACCGTGCGCGGATCCGGCGACAGCCCGATCAGCTGGGCCCGCGGGCGGAAGCGGGCCATCGCCCGCGCGGTGCGCCCGGACCGGGTGCAGCACAGGATCGCCGAAGCGTCGACGTCGATCGCCGCCTCGGACGCGGCGTGAGCGATCGCCGAGGTGATCCGGTCGGTGCCCGCGTGCCAGGACCGGCGCTGCACCCGGCCGAGCCGCTCCGCCCACTGCCGGTAGCTCGCCTCGACCTCGGCGCGTTCGGCGATGCGCGCCATGGTCGTCACCACGGCGGCCGGGTGCTGGCCGATCGCCGTCTCGCCCGACAGCATCAGCGCGTCGGTGCCGTCGAACACCGCGTTGGCGACGTCGCTGACCTCGGCCCGGGTGGGCGACGGTGCGGTCACCATCGACTCGAGCATCTGGGTCGCCGTGATGACGGGGACGCCGGCCTCGACGCAGTGGCGCACGATGTCCTTCTGCAGGTGCGGCACGTCCTCGAGCGGACAGTCGATGCCCAGGTCGCCGCGCGCCACCATCACGGCATCGGACGCGGCGACCACCTCGTGCAGGTGCGCCAACGCGGAGCTCGTCTCGATCTTCGACACGAGCTGGGCCCGGGTCCCGACCACCCGACGAACCGTCTCGACGTCCGCCGCCCGGCGCACGAACGACACCGCGACGAACTCGACGCCCGCTGCGCTGACGGTCTCGGCGAGCTCGAGGTCCTCGTCGGTGGGGGTCTCGAGCCGCAACCGCTCCGACGACAGGTGCACCCCCGGTCGTCCCTGCGTCCGGCCGCCCGTCTCGATGCGGGCGAGGACCGACGTCGCTCGGCGCTCGGTGATGCGCATCGAGATCGCACCGTCGCCGAGGATCACGCGATCGCCGACGGTCAGGTCGTCGAGGAGCGTCGCGTACTCGACGTGGATCGTCCCGGCGTCGCTCGGCCCGTCGCCCGGCGCGAGCTGCACGTACCCGCCCGCCTCGAGTCCGGCGCCGCCCTCGGGGAAGCGACCGGCCCGGATCTTCGGCCCGGGCAGGTCGGCGAGCACCCCGACCGGCCGGTCGAGCCGCTCGGCGGTCTGGCGAACCTGCGTCAGGCGTCGGAGGTGCTCCTCGATCGGACCGTGACTGAGGTTCAGCCGGACGACGTCGACGCCGGCGGCGAGCAGGGTCACCAGTTCGTCGGGGTCGTCCGTCGCCGGCCCGAGCGTCGCCACGATCTTGGTCCGGCGCGTCATAGGTGCTTATCTAGTCGATCGATGGAGCTGCTGCTGATCCGCCACGCCCTGCCGGTCCGCCGCGAGCTCACCGA
>SKSP01000539.1 GCA_007122945.1 Ilumatobacteraceae bacterium
GTGCCGCGTCCGGCAGCACCATCAGCTGGTCGAGCACCCGGGCGAACTCGTACCCCGTCGTGCCGTCGACCGGCCACGACGCGACGAGCGTCTCGTCGGGCGCGAGGATCTTCTCCACGAGGATCCACGCCTCGCCACCGAGCCGCCCGCGCAGGCCGACGAGGTAGCTCCCCGGGTCCGCGAGACCGTCGACGTGGTCGACCCGCACCCCACCGAACCCCGGGTGCGCCGCGAGTCGGGCCGGCAGCGCGTCGATCGCCTCCGCCACGGTCGGATCCTCGGCACGCACCGCGACGAGGTCGTCGATCGTGAAGAACCGACGGACGTTCCGGTCGGTCCCGCGCCAGTGCTGCAACCGGTAGTGCTGGCGGTCGAGCACGGCGTCGATGTCGCCGGACGGATCGCCGCCGGCCAGCGGGAGTCGGAGCCCGCCGTGGACCACGAGATGTGGTTCGGGAACGACGTCGTCGGGCGGCGCGACCTCGATGTCGCCGGCGGCGAGCACGTCGGCGAGCGGCGCGCCGAGCACCGGCAGCACGACGCGACCGCCACCGTCGGCCCCCGCTCCCCCGTCGTCCGCTCCACCGTCGTCCTGGGCGTCGCGGTCGTTCGCTCCCCCGTCGTCCGCTCCACCGTCGTCCTGGGCGTCGCGGTCGCCGGCACGGTCGACGTCGAACCAGGCCGCGCCCGGCGACGCGGGCCCGTCGCGCAGCATCTGCCACCACGGGCGGTTGAGCTCGGGCCGGGCGGTCGAGGCATGGTTGGGCACGTGGTCGATCACGACCCGCATGCCGCGCTGGGCGGCGGCACCGAGCAGCCGGTCGAGACCGTCGGCCCCACCGAGCTCGGCGCGCACCGTCGTGTGGTCCACGACGTCGTACCCGTGCGCGCTGCCGGGGACCGCCTCGGCGACCGGCGACAGGTACACGTGGCTGACCCCGAGCGCGGCGAGGTGGTCGAGCAGACCGACCACGTGGCCGAAGCCGTGATCGGGGGTGAGCTGGACCCGGTAGGACGCGACGGGCGTGGCGCGGCCGGACGGCCCGCTCACCGACGCTCCCGGTACCAGGCGATCAGCGCGTCGGTCGAGCCGTCGTGACGCCCCGGCCGTGCCGGATCGCCGGGCTCGTCGCCGGACCCGGTCAGCTCGGGCACGATCCGGCCGGCCAGCTCCTTGCCGAGCTCGACACCCCACTGGTCGAAGCTGTTGATGCCCCACACCGCGCCCTGGACGAACACGACGTGCTCGTACAGCGCGATCAGCTGGCCGAGCGTCGACGGCGTGAGCTGCTCGAGCAGGACCATCGTGCTCGGCCGGTCACCGTCGAAGTGGCGGTACGGCTCGTCGGGGTTCTCCCGGCCGAACGCCAACGCCTCGGCCTGCGCGAACAGGTTCGCCATCAGCAGGTCGTGGTGGTGCTGGTGCGGGTGGTTCGGCCGGGCCACGCCGATGAAGTCGACCGGCACGATCCGGGTGCCCTGGTGGAGGAGCTGGTAGAAGGCGTGCTGGCCGTTCGTCCCCGGTTCGCCCCACACGATCGGACCGGTGGACGTGCCGACCGGGCCACCGTCGAGCCGCACCGACTTGCCGTTGGACTCCATGTCGAGCTGCTGGAGGTACGCGGGGAACCGGGCGAGCTCCTGGGCGTACGGCAGCACCGCCTTGGTGTCGTGGCCGTGCACGTCGGCGTACCACACGCCGAGCATCCCCATCAGCACCGGCACGTTCGACTCGAGCGGGGCGCCGAGGAAGTGCTCGTCGACGGCGCGCATCCCGACGAGGAGCTCGCGGAACCGGTCCGGCCCGATGGCGATCATCAGCGTCAACCCGATGGCCGAGCCAACCGAGTAGCGACCGCCGACCCAATCCCAGAAGCCGAACATGGCGTCGGTGTCGATCCCGAACGCGGCGACCTCTTCCGCGTTCGTCGACACGGCGACGAAGTGGTCCGCCACGGCGTCGACCCCAAGCGCGTCGACGAGCCAGCCGCGCGCCGTCGTCGCGTTCGTGATCGTCTCGATCGTGGTGAACGTCTTCGACGCAACGACGAACAGCGTCGTCGCCGGATCGAGACCCGACAGGGTGCGATGGATGTCGGCGCCGTCGACGTTCGAGACGAAGTGGGAACGGATGCGCGGGTGGGCGAACGCGGCGAGCGCCTGCGTCGCCATCGCCGGCCCGAGGTCGGAACCGCCGATGCCGATGTTGACGACGTCGGTGATCCGCGCGCCCCCGAACGTGGCGTCGCGCACCCGGTCGGCGAACGCCGCCATGCGGTCGAGGACGCCGTGGACGTCGGGCACCACGTCGCGACCGTCCACGGCGATCGACGTTCCGATCGGCGCCCGCAGCGCGACGTGCAGCACGGGACGGTCCTCGGTGACGTTGATCCGCTCACCGGCGAACATCGCGTCGCGGCGCTGCTCGACCCCGGCCGTCCGGGCGACGTCGAGCAGCGCGCCGAGCGTGCCGTCGTCGAGGTGGGTCTTGGAGCAGTCGACGCGGAGGTCGGCAGCCGTGAACGTGAAGCGCTCGGCCCGCTCGGCGTCCGCGTCGAACAGGCGCCGCAGTGACGGCGGGGTCGGCCGGGCGAGCAGGGCCGACCACGCCCGCGTCGTCGTGATGTCGGCCGGAGAGACGGCTCCGGGGAGGTTCTCGGGCATCGACGTGAACCTACTCGCCCCGGTTCTCACCCGGACCAGGGCGCCGCGGCGTCGTCGACGAACGCGACCGTGCCGGCCCGCTTCACATGACCGACGGGGATCGTGTGATCGTCGGACGCCCACCTCGCCATCAGCGGCGCCTTCGACGCGCCCAGCGTCAGCATCACCCGACAGCGCGCCTCGTTGACGACCCCGGCGGTCAGCGTCATCCGGACGAACCCGTTGAACTCCCCGACGACCTCGACCCGACGTCGCGAGACGATCGGGGTGTCGTCGCCCGGCGGCCACGAAGCGGTGTGCCCGTCGTCGCCGAGGCCGAGGTGCACCACGTCGAACCGCTCCGGCAGCGATCGGGCATAGTCGGCCGCGCCGGCCGCCAGGTCGTCGGCGGTGACGGGCATGCGGTGCACCGCGACCGGCAGGACGGCGAGCTGTTCGGCGTTGCGCTCGGGGTCACCGTCGGGGACCACCCGCTCGTCGACCTGCCAGACCTGCACCGAGCTCCACGGCAGGTCGTGGCCACGCAGCGCCTCGAACAGCGGCGGCGCCGTGCCACCCCCGCTGACCGCCATCGTCGCGCCGCCACCCTCGGCGACGGTGCGACGCAGCCGGTCGGCGATCCACGCCGCAGCGGCGGCGGGCGGATCGTCACCGACCCGGAGCTCCCAATCGTCGTCCGACCCGGCGTCCATCCGCCCATCTTGGCGCACCCCGGCCGACGCCGCATCCCCGCCAGAGCCGACGCGACCCGGAGCACCCGTGGGGCCCGCTCGGCGCCGACGGTCCCGATCGCGTGATCCGTCGATCGGGCGGGCGGTGTGCCATGATCTGCCCGTCCGTCGAACGATCTCCGGAGGTACCCATGGCACGACGACTGCTCACCATCGGCGCGGCCGTCGCGCTCACGGCGGCTGGTGTGGCCTGCGGTGGCGACGACGCAGGCAGCCCCACCAGCCCGCAGGGCCAGGTGGCCACCCAGCTGATCCAGGAAGCCGGCGAGGACGGGATGGACGTCGACGAGGCGTGCGTCCGCCGGGTCACGGCCGATCTCAGCGACGCCGACGCACGAGCGCTGCTCGAGGACAACGAGGAGGAACTCAGCATGGAGGGCGGCCTCAAGCTGTTCGAGCTGTTCGAGTGCATCGACCTCGACTTCGACTTCGATCTCGACGATCTCGACTTCGACGACTGACCGACGACCCCACGCGCGACCACACTCACGGTCCGAACTCACGGTCCGAACTCACGGTCCGACGACCGGTCGCCGCGCCGCGCTGGCAGACTGGTCGGCGATGGTCGACACGCCGGTACAGCCCACGAGCGAGCAGCCCGACATGGTCGGCGACGACGCCGACCATGCGCTCGACCACACGATCGTGCTGCCCTGGTGGCAGCACCCGCTGAACATCCTGACCCTGCTCGTGACGGTCGCCCTCGTGGCCGGCATGGTCGGTTGGCTCGTCGCCGACGCCCGATCGCAGTCCGCCGGCAACGACGTCGACGTCGGTTTCCTCCAGGACATGCGCGAGCACCACGAACAGGCGGTCGCGATGGGGTTCATCTACCTCGACCTCCCCGACACCCAGCCCGGTCTGCGCACCGTCGCCCGCAGCATCGTCATGGGTCAGAGCATCGACATCGGGCGCATGATCCAGATGCTCCGCGATCTCGGCGCCGACGAGGCCAACATGGGCGACACGGCCATGGCGTGGATGGGCATGGCGTCGGAGGTCGGTTCGATGCCGGGCATGGCGAGCCGGGAGGAGCTGAACGAGCTCAGCGCATCCGCCGGTGACACCGCCGATCGTCGCTTCGTCGGGCTGATGACCGACCACCACCTCGGCGGCATCCACATGGCCGAGTACGCCGCCGAGCACGCCGACACGCCCGAGGTGCGCGCCATGGCGGCGGCGATGGCAGCCGCCCAACTGGGCGAGATCATCGAGATGCAACAACTGCTCGACTGATGGACGCGGCCGCCGACGCCCCGCCGCGCCGAGCGCGAGCGATCGCGGTCCTCGTCGTCGGGCTGCTGCTGGCGGCCGGGTGTGCACCGGACGCGGGCGTCGTCGCCCAGCGCGCCGAACCGATCGACGAA
>SKSP01000503.1 GCA_007122945.1 Ilumatobacteraceae bacterium
GGTGCGAGTGGGGTGCGAGTGGGGTTTCGAGTGGGGTGCGACGCGGCTGGAGCCGACGGACCGGTTGACGATCGGCGTCGCGGTGGCGCCCTGGTCAGGCCTCACCGTCGAGGAGCAGCGCGAGGACGCCCTCCACCGTCACGTCGGACGCGTCCTTGAGGGCGGCGAGCCGATCGTAGACGTCGGCAGCACCGGCGTGGAACCCGTCGGGCAGTCCCGCCGCGGCGAGGGTGTGGGCGATCTCGTCCATCTCCCGACCCCACCGCCACGCCTTGCGACCCGCTCCCGCCGACGTGTCCAGACGGGCCGGCAGTGCAGGCTGCGACAGCTCCCACTCGGCTCGCAGCGCCTCGCCGACACCGAGGCGTTCGGCCGCCGCGGCGAGCGCGAACAGCAACGCCGTCGTCCCCTTCGTCCACCCGGCGTACACCATCTTGAGCGCCGACGCTGCGAACGGACCACCCTCGTCGAGCACCACCGCCTCGACCGGCGCGCCGAACAGCTCGGCGATGGTCCCAGCCCGCCCACCGGACCCACCGGCAGCGTCCGCGGCCAGGTGCAGGCGCGGCGCCGCCGGCCCGCCGATCACCGCGCCGTCGAGGTACGCACCACCTCCGGCCGTCACCACCTCGGCCACCTCGGCAGCCGTCGCCGGAGAGATCGCGTTGGCGTCGAGGTACGTGCCACCGAACCGGGTCGCCGCCACCCGACGGGCCGTCGCCACGGCCGCCTCGGGCGGGCAGATCGACACCACCAGATCGACGCGCGTGACGAGGACCTCGGGCGTGCCGACATCGACCAGACCGATCTCCTCGGCCCGCGCCCTGGTCGCCGGGCTGCGACCCTCGCCGGCCCACACGACGTCGGCACCGTCCACCGGCGCACCCGAGAGCAGGCCCGACGCCAGCGCGGCCCCCATCTCGCCCGGATGGAGCACCCCCACGGCGGTCGTCACGTGGCGGACCTGCCGTGCTTCCAGTAGCCGCGCACCGTCACGGTCGACCGGGGGCGACCGCGCACGTCGGCCAGATGGGTGCGGACACGTTGCACGGCCGCGGCCTCGCCGGCCACCCAGACCGCCTCGGGGATCTCGTCGAGGCCCTCGACCGCGGCGAAGATGGCCGCGCCCGGCTCGTCGCCGTCGGGCAGGACGTGCCAGGTGATCTCGGCCCGGGGGTGGGCGGGCAGGTCGAGGCGGGCCGCCTCCTCGGCGATCTCGACGTGGGCCTGCACGTCGATCTCGCGCGGGATCACCTCGAGCAGCTGGCCGATCGCCGGCAGGGCGGTCTCGTCGCCGGCGAGCAGGTAGTCGGCGACGTCGGTCTCGACGTCGTAGCCTCGCCCCGGGCCCGACACCGCCGTCTCCGCTCCCGGGACGACGGCCGCCGCCCAGTCGGATGCCGCCCCGCCGGCATGGACGACGATGTCGACCGTCAACTCGCGGGCGTCGCCGTCGAGGTGGCGCGGCGTGAACGTGCGGATCGGGGCCCGCTCACCGGCCGGGAGCACGAACTCGTTGCCGTTCCAGGTGGGCATGACGATCGCGTCCTCGCCGGTCGGGGGGAGGAGCAGGCGCACACTGGACGCCGGCCCCGGCTCGTCGAACCCGTCCAACTCCGGTCCCCCGAGCACGATGCGGCGCATCCGTGGCGTCAGGTCCTCGACGCGCTGCACGGTGACCCGCCGGAACGGCGGCGGCTCCCGCCGGGCTCGCATCGACGTCGCCATGCCCCCACTCTCCCACGCCCACGCGTCGGTCCGTCGACCCGTGGGCACGGTCCCGGCGCCGATCGGCGGCAACATCGGGACCTTGGTCCCTGTGGGTTGCTTGACGGATGTGGTCGACTGGTGTGGTGCCGAAGCCGATCACCGTCTTTCTCATGGACGACCACGAGGTCGTCCGCCAGGGCGTGCGTGCCCTCCTCGAATCGTCCGGCGAGATCGAGGTCGTCGGCGAGGCCGCCACGGCGGCCGAGGCCCTCGCCCGGATCCCCGCCGTGCGTCCCGACGTGGCCGTCCTCGACGTTCGCGTCCCCGACGGCAACGGCATCGAGGTGTGCCGTGAGATCCGCAGCCAACTCGGCACCAACTGCTTGATGCTCACCTCGTACTCCGACGACGAGGCGCTGTTCGAGGCGATCATGGCCGGCGCGGCGGGCTACGTGCTCAAGCAGATCCGCGGCAGCGAGCTCGTCTCGGCCGTGTTGAAGGTCGGAGCCGGCGAGTCGTTGCTCGATCCGTCGATCACGGGCAAGGTGCTCGACCGCCTGCGCGCTCCGTCGACGACCGACGAGCGGCTCGCCCGGCTCAGCGACCAGGAGCGGCGGATCCTGGCGCTCATCGCCGAGGGGCTCACCAACCGGCAGATCGCGTCGCAGATGCACCTCGCCGAGAAGACGGTGAAGAACTACGTGTCGAACCTGCTGTCGAAGCTCGGGATGGAGCGCCGTACCGAGGCCGCCGTGTTCGCGACCAAGCTCGAGCTGAGCGGTCAGCACATCGAACAGGAGTGACGCCGACGGGTCGTCCGCTACCGTCGGCGCCGTGGCACCGCCGGCCTACATCGCGCTCGAGGGCCCCGAGGGGTGCGGCAAGAGCACCCAGGCGCGGCTGTTGGCCGACACCATCGGCGCGATGCTCACCCGCGAGACGGGTGGCACCGCCGTAGGGCAGCGCCTGCGCGACATCCTCCACGACGTCGCGGTGACCGATCTCGACCCCCGCGCCGAAGCGCTCATGATCGCCGCCGACCGGGCGCAGCACATGGCGACGGTGGTGCGGCCCGCACTCGACGCCGGTCGGCACGTGGTGAGCGATCGCAGCGTCTACTCCACCCTCGCCTACCAGGGTTACGGACGCGAGCTGCCGCTCGACGACGTCCGGAGCATCAACGACTGGGCGCTGCGAGGCACCTGGCCGTCGCTCGTCGTCCTGCTCGAGGTCCCCGCGGGGACGATCGCCCGCCGCATGCGCGCCCGGCAGCTCGACCGGTTCGAGCGCGAGGATCCTGCGTTCCACGAGCGGGTCGTTGCCGGCTTCCGCGAGATGGCGGATCGGGACCGTGCCCGCTGGGCCGTCGTCGATGCCACCGCGCCGACCGCCGAGGTCGCCGCCACGATCGCCGGCATCGTCGACGATCGACTCGGCATCCGGGCGGTCGCCTCGTGAGCGCCGCGGCCGAACGCGCCACGCCGGCCGAGTCGGTGTGGGATGCGGTCGTCGGCCAGGACCGGGCGGTCGCCGCCCTGACCGCCGCGGCCTCGCGCGCTGTGCACGCGTACCTGTTCGTCGGGCCACCCGGTTCCACGAAGGACGAGGCCGCCCGGGCCTTCGCGGCCGTGCTGCTCACCGGCGTCGACGACCCGACGACGCGCGACGCCCGGCTCGTGCTCGCCGGTGAACACCCCGACGTGCGCGAGATCGAGCGCGTCGGGGCGGCCATCTCCAAGGCCCAGGCCGACGAGATCATCCGGCTCGCGTCGCTCGCCCCGGTGGAGGGCGAGCGCAAGGTGATGGTCCTCCACGAGTTCCACCTGCTCGCCGCCGATGCGGCAGCCCGGCTGCTGAAGGTCATCGAGGAGCCACCCGACTCGACGACGTTCGTCGTGCTCGCCGACTTCGTGCCCCACGACCTGGTCACGATCTCGTCGCGGTGCGCGCGCGTGCCGTTCCGGGCGATCCCCGAGGACGTCGTCGCCGACCGGCTCGTCGCCGAGGGGGTCGACCCGCAGTCCGCCGCGGAGGCCGCGGCGGCGAGCGCCGGCGACCTCGCCCGGGCTCGAGTGCTCGCCACCGACCCCGAACTGGCCGCTCGCCGCCGCGCGTTCGCCACCGTCCCCGAACGCCTGGACGGCACCGGCGCCACGGTCGCCGCACTGGTGGCCGAGCTCGTGGAGCTGATCGACCGGTCGGCCGCACCACTCGTGGAACGCCACACCGCCGAGGCCGCCGCCCTCGACGCGCAGATCGAGCGCTACGGCGAGCGTGGCAGCGGCAAGAAGACGCTCGAGGAACGCCACAAGCGCGAGCTGCGGCGCTACCGGACCGACGAGCTCCGGCTCGGCTTGGCGGAACTCGCCGCGGCGTACCGGGACGCTCTCGTCGACGGCCGCCTCGACCGACCCGACGCCGCGGCCGCCGCCGTGACCCACGTGCACGCCACCATCGCCGCGCTCGACCGCAACCCCAACGAGACGTTGCAGCTGCAGGCCCTCTTGTGGTCGCTGCCGGTCGTGGCGGCCAGCGTGTGAACCCCCGGTGCGTTCAGTGACCGGGCCGCTAGGCTTCGGACGCCGATTCGCCCGGATAGCTCAGGGGCAGAGCAACGCACTCGTAATGCGTAGGTCGTGGGTTCAATTCCCACTCCGGGCTCCACGAAGTACCTGGTCGTCGAGTGATCCCTCGTGACCGATGCCGCCGGGCCAACGAGCGACGCGGCAGCCTCGACGGCAAGGGCAACGACATCCACGTCATGGTCCCGTGGTGACCTCCCGCCCATCTCGACGGCGCGATGTGGTGAGGAGCGACCGGGTCGCCGTCGATCAGTCCGGTGTGATGTTGTTGTTGATCCGGAACAAGTTGTCGGGGTCGTAGGCGCGCTTGACCTGCTTCAGCCGGTCGAGGTTGCCCCCGTACTGTTGCTCGACGACGGCCTTCTCGGTCGTTGCGTCGGCGGAGAAGCCCAGGTAGGCACCACCGGCCCCGGCGAGCGAACCAGCCGCTTCGAACGACTCGCGGACCCAGGCGCGCA
>SKSP01000239.1 GCA_007122945.1 Ilumatobacteraceae bacterium
GTAGCGACTCAGAGTCGCTGGGGTGCGGGTGGGGTCGGGTTCGGATCTGCCGCTGGGCGACTCAGAGTCGCTGGCTGCCGGGTATATCGGCGCTGGGCGACTCAGAGTCGCTGGGGCGCGGGTCGGGTGCGCTGGGGCGCGGGTCGTGGTGCGGTGGAGCCCGGGCCGGGTGGTGGGCCGGGGCGGGTGACTCAGGGGGTGACTCAGCGGGTGAGGAGATCGTCGGTGAGCTCGATGACCAGGCGGTAGCCCTTGCTGGCGTCGGCCGGTCGGCGGCGGTCGACGGCGCTGCGGGCCAGGTCGACGGCCTGTTGGTAGCCGAACAGCGTCGCCGGGTGCTCGGCGCGTAGCTGCGGTTCGGCGAGCGACCAGATCTGTTCGATCCGCGCCATCGGCCCGGCCGCCTCTTCGTCGATCACCCGTTGGTCGAGGCCGCGCCAGCTCTCGACGAGGATCGGCAACAACTCGTCGAGGGTTCCGTCGGACGGGACGGGGGTCTCGACGGATGTCGCCTCCTCGACCGGCACCGTGGTCGCCTCCTGTTCGCGCAGGTCGATCGTCTCACCGCAGGCCGCAGTGGCCGGAGCGACGAACACCATCAGCATCGCGGCCGCCGCCGGCCCAACGCGCCGACGGGTCACGACGTGACCAGGATCCGTTCGCTGGCGAACGCTCCCACGCCGACGTGGCGACCGTCGATCTCGATCGTGATCGTCCCGTCCGGCGACGCCGCCGTCACCGTGCCGGCCCGACCAGGACGGATCGACGACTGCTCGAGGTACTCGAGCAACCCGGGGGCGAACTCGAGCTCCTCGGGGATCCGGCTGACGGTGAACGCATCGCCGACGGTCATCTCCGAGAGCGGCCGCCCGTCCGGCTCGACGTAGGCGGAGCCCGGGATCGGGTTGCCGTGTGGACACGTCGTCGGGCTGCCGAGCAACTTGTCCATCGCGGTCTCGACCGACTCGCTCATCACGTGCTCCCAGCGGCCCGCCTCGTGGTGGGCCTCGGCCCACGACAGCTTCAGCACGTCCGTCAGGAACCGCTCGGCGAGGCGGTGCCGACGTACCACCTGTTGGGCGAGCTCGCGACCTCTCGAGGTCAGCTCGATGCGATCGTCGGTGGCGACCAGGCCCTCGGCCTCGAGGCGGCGCACCATCTCGCTGACCGCCGGGCGGCTGACCTGCAGGCGTTCGGCGATACGGGCCTGGATGACGTCGACGTCGTCCTCTTCGAGCTCGAAGATGCATTCGCAGTACTCCTCGAACGCCGGGTGGTGCTCTCCTGCGACGGGCATGACGCCAGGATACCCGGCTCCCGATGGGGGTACGGTGCGGAGCCGTGGACCGTTCACGTGTCACATCGGGTGCGGGTCGCGCCGCGCCCGGCGCCCGTGTCACCGGCCGCCACCGGGTCGTGGTGGTGGGGGCCGGCTTCGGTGGGTTGTCCGTCGTGAAGGGTCTCCGCGAGACCCCCGTCGACGTCGTGCTGGTGGACGCCAACAACTTCCACACCTTCCAGCCGCTGCTCTACCAGGTCGCGACCGCGGGGCTCGACGACGACAACGTCGCGTACGCGGTGCGGGGCATCTTCCGGCGTCAGCGCAACGTCGCCGTCCGGATGGCCCGGGTGACCGACATCGATCTCGCCGAGCGTCGGCTGCGGGTCGACCACGGTGCCGAGATCACCTACGACACGCTCGTGCTCGCGGCCGGCGCCGTCTCGAACGACTTCGGGACCCCCGGCGTCGAGGAGCACGGGTTCCCGCTCAAGTCGCTCGACCACGCGCTCGATCTGCGGGCGCACCTGCTCGATCGGTTCGAGCACGCCGCGGCCCGCCACGAGCTGGTGGACGACGGGGTCCTCGACGTGGTGATCTGCGGCGGCGGCCCGACCGGCGTCGAGATGGCGGGCGGGCTGATGGAGCTGTACGAGCGGGTGCTCGGCCCCGACTTCCCGAACCTCCCCGTCCAGCGGGCGCGCGTGCTCCTCGTCGAGATGGGCGCCCGCCTCCTCCCCGGGTTCAGCGAGCAGAGCGC
The DNA here is from genome assembly GCA_007122945.1 of Ilumatobacteraceae bacterium. Lineage (GTDB taxonomy): Bacteria > Actinomycetota > Acidimicrobiia > Acidimicrobiales > Ilumatobacteraceae > SKSP01. The sequence continues at coordinate 2,040 of SKSP01000239.1, forward strand.
CGCCCGCGCTGCCTCCACGCTGACCGCGCGAGGTGTCGAGATCCGCTGCGGTGTCGGGGTGACCGCGGTGGAGCCGACCCGTGTGCACCTCAGCGACGGATCGGTCGTCGCGGCGCACACACTCGTGTGGGCAGCGGGCGTGCGCGCCAACCCGCTCGCCGCCGCGCTCGGCGCGGAGCTCGACCGGCGAGGTCGGGTCGTGGTGGACGACGACCTCTCCGTCCCGGGCCATCCGGAGGTGTTCGCGATCGGCGACATCGCGGCCGCCCGCGACCCCGACGGTGCGCTGCTTCCCCAGGTCGCCCAGCCCGCGCTCCAAGCGGGCCGCCACGTGGCCCGCCAGATCCACGGCCGCGTCATCGCCGCCGCCGGGGGTGCGTCGGAGCCGGAGCCGTTCCGCTACGTCGACAAGGGCTCGATGGCGACGATCGGTCGCAACGAGGCGGTCGCCGAGTTCCCCAACGGTCGCCGCCTCGCCGGGTTCGTCGGCTGGCTCGCCTGGCTCGGATTGCACCTCGTGTACCTGATGGGGTTCCGCAACCGGGCGAACGTGTTCGTGAACTGGGCGTGGAACTACCTGACCTACGACCACGGCAGCCGGATCCTCGCCGAGTGGGACCGCAGTGACGTGGCGGCTCACCGGCCGCGCAGGCGCCGGTACCAGCTCTCGGAGTAGCGCAGCCGCCGTTCGAGCTGGTCGGTCGTCGCCGTCGCCACCTTGGTGACACCGGCGAGGCGGTTCATCTCGGCCTGCACCCGGGCGTGCGTCCATCCGGTCAGGTCGACGAGCCGCTTGGCGAGATCGGCGTTGCGGGTGCGCAGGTCGTCCTTGCGCTCGGCGACGCTCATCGACCTGGTCGGCGCCGCTCCGGCCGGCGTCGGCACGGCCGGCAGGTCGACCGCGAGCCCCGGATCGTCGGCGAAGATCGGCTCGGGCACGTCGGGTTCGTCGTCGAAGCGGGCGGCAGGGGCGATCGTCCACGTGTCGGGCACGTGCTCGATGCCCGATTCGGTGATGCCGTGGATGCTGAACCCGGTGGCCGTCGACGACAGCACCGAGAACAGCGAGAGCTGCTCGGGCAACAGGTCGTCGGGATGCACCAGCTCGTCGAGGCCCGCGCCGTCGAGGTCGGCGCCGGCGCCCTCCGGGTCGTCGGCGGGCGGGCGCAGGACGTGGCGGCGCGCCTCGGCGATGGCGTAGGCGTGCGTGCGCAACCGGGGGTCGTCGGGCAGGTACACGTAGGCCTTCTGGCTGGAGCGACCGGACTGCCAGCGGACGAAGCGACCGACCGCCTGGCGGAAGAACAGCTCGGTCGTGGTGGTCGTGGCGTACACGCCGACGCGCAGGCGCGGGATGTCGACGCCCTCGCTCACCATCCGGACGGCGACGAGCCACGGACGGTCGTTGGCGGCGAACTCGGCGATCTTCCTCGACGCCGACGGATCGTCGCTGACGACCACGTCGGCCGGCCGTCCGAGCCGGTCGCGCAACAGACGGGCGATGCCCTGGGCGTGGTCCTGGTCGGACGCGATGACGAGGCCGCCGGCGTCGGGCTGCCCCTCGTCGGGGTCGGTCCGGATGCTGCGCAGCCGTTCGTCGGCCTGCGCCAGCACGGTCGGGAGCCAGTCACCGTCGAGGCTCAGCGCGGTGCGGAGCCGGAGTGACGCCTGGTCGCGTGCGAGCTCGTCGGAGAAGCTGGCGCGCAGGATCGCGCCCGAGGGTGTGCTCCACTCCATCTGGCCGTCGAAGCGCGGGAAGTACACCGGTCGGACGACGCCGCCGTCGCGCAGCGCCTCGCCGTAGCCGTACGTGAAGTCCGCGTGGGCGAGGTCGCCCTCGGCGGTCAGGTCGTAGCGCACGAACGGGATCTGGGCGGCGTCGCTGCGGAATGGCGTGCCCGACAACGCCAATCGGCGGGCGGCCAGCTCGAACGCCTGCTTCACGCCGTCGCCCCACGCCCGCTCGTGGCCGGCGTGGTGGATCTCGTCGAGGATCACCACGCCGTCGGCCACGAGACCGCGCAGCTTGGCCGCGGCGCTCCCGGTGGCGAGCTGCTGGTACGTGGTGACGAGGCCGTGGACGTCGCGGGCGAGACCGGTCGCCGGCGACCAGTCGGGGTCGAGCTGCAGTCCCATCCGGTGCGCCGCCAGCGACCACTGGATCTTCAGGTGGCTGGTGGGCGCCACCACCACGAGGGTTCGGGGCGCGTGCGCGAGCAGGGCGCGGGCACACGTCAGCGCGAACGTCGTCTTGCCGGCGCCGGGTGTCGCCACGGCCAGGAAGTCGGGCGACGGCGACGCGAGGAACCGGTCGTACGCGGACCGCTGCCACGGCCGCAACGTGACGGTGCTCATCGGGGGCTGACGGTCTCCATGGGGGGACCGTCGAGTGTGCCGCCCCCCGGCGATGGCGCGCAACCCCGTCGGCGCTCCTGTCCGTCCGCCGGACGTGCACGTCACAGGTGTCATCGAGAACGACCGGAATCGGTCACTTCCGATGACACCTCTGACTCTTGGATATTCCGAGAGTGCCTTCAGCTGCGGCCGGGTCGGGTGAGCGGGGCGAGCAGTTCGTCGAGTGCTGCCGCGATCGCCGGGTGGATCTCGTCGTCCTCGACCCACTCGACGAGCTCCTCGCGGAGCTCGCTGGCCTCCTCGCGCTGCTTGCGGCCGCCTTCGTCGAGCACCTTCTCCAGATCGTCGAGCA
>SKSP01000182.1 GCA_007122945.1 Ilumatobacteraceae bacterium
CCCCGACCCGCACCGCTTCGGGATCGCCACCCTCGACGTCGAGGGCCACGTGGTGCAGCTCGTCGAGAAGCCCGCGGATCCGCCGTCGGACCTTGCGCTCGTCGGCGTGTACCTGTTCGACCCGACGATCCACACCGCCGTCGCCGGGATCGAGCCGTCGGCGCGCGGCGAGCTCGAGATCACCGACGCCATCCAGTGGCTGATCGACGCCGGCCATCGGGTGCGGTGCGAGCTGCTGACCGGCTGGTGGATCGACACCGGCAAGCTGACGCCGCTGCTCGAGGCCAATCGGCTGCTGCTCGAGAAGCTCGAGCGGCGCATCGACGGCACGGTCGACGAGGCGTCGGTGCTCGACGGCCGGGTCGTGGTGGACGAGGGCGCCGAGGTCGTCAATTCGACGATCCGCGGCCCGGTGGCGATCGGCCCCGGGACGCGCGTGGTCGACAGCTTCATCGGGCCGTTCTCGGCGATCGGCGGCCGTTGCGAGGTGTCCAACAGCGAGATCGAGCACTCGGTCGTGATGGACGATTCGCGCGTGGTCGACATCCCCCGGCTCGAGGACAGCCTGATCGGGTCCGACGCGGTGGTCGCCCGGTCCAAGCAGCGGCCGCGGGCGCTGCGGCTGATGGTCGGCGACCACTGCCAGGTCGACGTCGAGTGAACGCCGCGACCCAGGAGGAGACCGATGGCCGAGGTGCGTGAATCCGACCGGATCGCCGGGGTGTACCGGGTCGAGCCGACCGTGCACGGCGACGAGCGTGGGCTGTTCGTCGAGACCTACCGGCGCGAGTGGATCCCGGGTGCCCGCGAGATGATCCAGTCGAACCGCTCGAACAAGCAGGCCGGCGCGCTCGTCGGGCTGCACTACCACCTGCACCAGAGCGACTACTGGTACGCGCCGATGGGTGTCATCCGGGTCGTGCTGCACGACCTGCGCGAGGGCGGCCCGACCGACGGTGCCACCGAGTGCTTCGAGATCTCCGGCGAGAACCATCACGGGGTGTACATCCCGCCGGGGGTCGCGCACGGGTTCAGCGCGCTCACCGACGCCGTGCTCACCTACCTGGTCGACGGGTACTACAACCCGGCCGACGAGCTCGGCGTGGCATGGGACGACCCCGAGGTGGGCGCCGACTGGGGTCTCGACGGGCTCGGCGTGGGCCCGGTGATGTCCGAGCGCGACCGCACCAACCCGCGCCGCGCCGACCTGCCCGCCAATCGTCGGCCGTACTGGCCGATGCGCACCTGAGGGAGCTCTCGACGATGAAGCTGTTCGTGACCGGCGGGGCCGGGTTCATCGGCTCGAACTACGTGCGCTGGACGCTCGCCAACACCGACGACGAGATCACGGTGTTCGACAAGCTCACGTACGCCGGCAACCTCGACAACATCCGCGACGTGCTCGACGACCGACGGTGCCGTTTCGTGCAGGGCGACATCTGCGACACCGACGCGGTGGCCGAGCACCTCCCCGGCCACGACGCGGTGGTGCACTTCGCCGCCGAGAGCCATGTCGACCGGTCGATCGTCGACCCGTACGCGTTCGTCCACACCAACGTGTTCGGCACGAACGTGCTGTGCGACGTCGCCCGGCAGGCGGGTGCCGAGCGGTTCGTGCACATCTCCACCGACGAGGTCTACGGATCGATCGACATCGGGTCGTTCTCCGAGTCCGACCCGCTCACGCCCCGGTCGCCGTACTCGGCGGCCAAGGCGGGCAGCGACCTGCTCGCGCTGTCGTACCTCACGACGCACGGTCTGCCGGTCGTGGTGACCCGCTGCTCGAACAACTTCGGCCCGTACCAGTACCCCGAGAAGGTCATCCCGTTGTTCACGACCAACCTGCTCGACGGTCGCAAGGTGCCGCTGTACGGCGACGGCGGCAACGTGCGCGACTGGATCCACGTCGAGGACCACAACCGGGCCGTGCACCTCGTGCTCCACGAGGGGGCGCTCGGCGAGATCTACAACATCGGCGCCCACAACGAGATCACCAACCGCGACCTGACCCACCGGCTGCTCGAGCTGTGCGGGCGCGACGAGTCCTTCATCGAGCCCGTCGACGACCGTCTCGGCCACGACCGCCGCTACTCGGTCGACATCACCAAGATCACCTCGCTCGGCTGGCGTCTCGAACGCGACTTCGACACCGCGCTCGCCGAGACGGTCGCCTGGTACCGCGACAACCGGGCGTGGTGGGAGCCCCTGAAGGCCCGGGCCGGCGGCTGAGCAGCGCGATGCGGGTCCTCGTCACCGGTGCCGGCGGCCAGCTCGGCCACGACGTCGTCGCGGCGTGCGGCGGGGCCGGCGACGAGGTCGTCGCGGCCGATCGGGCGCGTCTGGACGTGACCGACCGCGACGAGGTGCTCGGCGCGATCACGACGCTGCGCCCCGATGCGGTGATCCACTGCGCGGCGTGGACCGCGGTCGACGCCTGCGAGTCCGACCCGGAGCGGGCCTTCGCCGCCAACGCCCTCGCCGTCCGCTGGGTGCGCGACGCCTGCGACCGGACGGGCGCCCACCTCGTCCACGTCAGCACCGACTACGTCTTCGACGGCACGCTCGATCGCCCGTACCACGAGTGGGACGCGCCGAACCCGACGTCGGTGTACGGCCGTTCGAAGCTCGCCGGTGAGGCCGAGGCCGGCCCCGGCGCCTCGATCGCGCGGACGTCGTGGGTGTGCGGGCTGCACGGGAGCAACATGGTGCACACCGTCGTCCGCCTCTCGGCCGAGCGCGACTCGCTCACGTTCGTCGACGACCAGCGCGGCTGCCCGACGTTCACCGCCGATCTCGCCCCGGCGCTGCGCCGCCTCGCCGTCGATCGCCGCTCGGGCGTCCATCACCTCACGAACGGCGGCGCGGTGAGCTGGTTCGAGTTCGTCCGCGAGATCGTCGCCGGCCTCGGCCGCGATCCCGACATGGTGCAGCCGATCTCCACCGCCGACCTCGATCCGCCCCGCCCGGCGCCGCGCCCCGCCAACAGCGTCCTCGACAACGCCGTGTGGCGCCTCGCCGGCCTCCCCGCCCTGCGCCACCACACCGCCCCCCTCACCGAGCTCCTCACCGAACTGTCCGCGTGAACCGGCCGGATCCGGTCGATCGCCGCGGACGGTTCACGTCACAGCTGCGACGTTCCGTCCGCCGGAACCGGCCGGATCCGGTCGATCGCCGCGGACGGTTCGAGGTCAGGCGAGGCCGAGGAACGGGAGGACGGCGTCGGCGCCGTGGACGGTGATGTCGGCGCGTCGGATGGTCTCCCAGTGGGCGCGGGGCATCCGGAAACGGAGGAGCTCCGCCGGCTCGCCCCGCCGCACCACCCGGTGGGTCCCGTCCGGCTCGTAGCCGAGGCCGCGGGTGACGCCCAGCGACGGTGCGTTGTCGACGAAGGCCGTCGTCGTCGCGAACTCGGCACCGAGCACGTCGAAGCCGAGGTGCAGCGTCGCCTCGCGCAGCTCGCGGCCGAGGCCGCGACCCTGGTGCTCGAGGCCGAGCCACGAACCGGTCTCGAACGATCGCAGCGTCGGGAAGTCGTCGGCCGACAACCCCGTTCCGCCGAGGACCCGACCGGGGCGATCGCCGTCTCCGCCCTCGAGCACGGCGAACGTCAGCTCCCACCGGGAGGTGGTCAGCTCGGCGCGGGAGCGCCACCAGAACCGCAGCGAGTTGCGTTCCAGCTCGGGGGAGGGCACGTCGGTCCAGGGACGGCAGAACGGCATCGTCGCCGGGTCGTGGATGCCGCGGGCAGCGAGCGCGGCCAGCTCGATCGCCAGATCGTCGTCGACGTAGCGCAGCGTCAGCCGCGGCGTCCGGACCTCGAGGTCGAACAGCGGCCAGTACGGGTGACCCATCGGCACAGTCTCACCCGCCGCGACACGGGGGCGAAGCGGATTTCGGGCCGGCCGTTCCCGCTAGGTTCCGACGGCGATGGGATTCACCCGAGCCGAGCTGGAGTCGTTCCGCGACGTCGAGGTGCCCGATCTGGTCGGTCCCGGGCTCCGGCTGCTCTTCGTGGGCATCAACCCCGGGCTGTGGACGGCGGCGACCTCGACGCACTTCGCCCATCCGGGCAACCGCTTCTATCCGGCGCTCCGACTCGCCGGCATCATCGACCGTGCCGTCGACCGCGGTGTCGGCATGACCGACGCCGACCGGGCCCACCTGGTCGGTCGCGGCATCGGGATCACCAATCTGGTCGCCCGGGCCACGGCGAAGGCGTCCGAGCTCACGGCGGCCGAGCTGCGCGCGGGCGGCGAGCGGCTGCGAGCGTTGGTCGCCGAGCACCGCCCGGCGGTCGTGGCCGTCGCCGGCATCACGGCGTACCGCACCGCGTTCGCCGCGCGTGACGCCCGCCCCGGTCGTCAGCCCGAACCGTTCGTCGGTGCCGAGCTGTGGGTCGTCCCGAACCCCAGCGGTCTCAACGCGCACGAGACGGTGGACACCCTCGCCGACGCCTACCGGGCCCCCGCCCGCGCCGCCGGCATCCCCGACCTGTCCGCGTGAACCGGCCGGTTCCGGTCGATCGGCGCGGACGGTTCGGGTGGGTGGTGGGCGATCTGTCCGCGTGGACCGGCCGGTTCCGGTCGATTGGCGCGGACGGTTCGTCAGGGGGTGGGGGGGCGGATGGCCTCGTGGCGGTTGGCGAGGAACCAGTCGAGCGTGGCGCGCAGGCCGTCCTCGAAGGGCATCTCGGCGTGCCAGCCGAGGAGTTGCTCGGCGCGAGTGGCGTCGAC
>SKSP01000141.1 GCA_007122945.1 Ilumatobacteraceae bacterium
CGATCCCCTCGTCGAACCCCTCGCCGACCCCCTCGCCCAACCCCGCCGGTCGGGGAGCTGAAGCGTGCTCGCCGTCGCGCTCGTCGGCTCGGTGGTGGTCGACAACCTGCTCACGGCCCCCGTCATCGCCTTCCTGGTCGCCGGGGTGGCGACGCTGGCCCGCTTCGACATCCGGCTGCCCGAGGCGCTCTACCCGATCCTGTCCAGCTACCTGCTCCTCGCGATCGGGGTCAAGGGTGGGCGGGCGCTCGGGCTGTCGGACCCGGCGGAGCTCTGGCAGCCGCTCGTCGCGGCCCTGGTGCTCGGCGTCGTCACGCCGATCATCGCGTTCGTCCTGTACCGACGCGTCGGTCGCGCCGGCACGATCGACGCGGCCGCGCTCGCCGCCCACTACGGGTCGGTCTCGGCCGTCACGTTCACGGTGGTGCTCGCCACCCTCGACGCGCGTGGCCAGAGCTACGAGGGGTACCTCTCGGGTTTGCTCGCCGTGTTGGAGGTCGTCGGCATCGTGGTCGCCCTGGCGCTGGTCCGGACGGGACACGGTGGACACGGTGACGGCTCCGAGGCGCGCTGGAACGAGGCGCTCCTGGAGGTCGTGCGGGGTCGTAGCATCACGCTGCTGCTCGCCGGGTTGGCGATCGGGCTGATCGTCGGGGACGAACGCCTGGAGGCCGTCGACCCCGTCTTCGTCGGGCTGTTCTCCGGCGCCCTCACGCTGTTCCTCGTCGAGATGGGCGTGGTGGCGGCCGAGCGGCTCCGCGACGCCCGCGAGGCCGGTTGGCGGATCGCGCTCCTCGGCATCGTCGTCCCGCTCGTCAACGGCACGCTCGGCGCCGTCGCCGGGAGTCTCGCCGGGCTGTCCCCCGGCGGGACCGCCGTGCTCGCCACGCTCGCCGCCAGCGCCTCCTACATCGCCGCACCGGCGGCCGTGCGCATCGCCCTCCCGACCGCCAGCCCCGGGCTGTACGTCACGGCGTCGCTCGGCATCACGTTCCCGTTCAACGTGATCGTCGGCATCCCGCTCTATCTGGTCATCGCCGAGGCCCTGACATGATCGCGACCCTCCACGCTCGACCCCTGCACGCTCACCCGAGGACCGACCCATGACCACCGCGCAACGACAGCTGCTCACCGTGATCGCCGAGTCGCTGCTCGAGCAGCGGCTGATCGACGACGTCAAGCGCCTCGGGGCGAAGGGGTACTCGGTCGGCCACGTCCGGGGTGAGGGTGCCACCGGGCGCGCCGCGCTCGATTTCGCGGGACCGAGCGTGCGGCTCGAGTCGGTGGTGACCGACGAGGTCGCCGAGCGCATCTTCGAGCTGCTGCGGACCGACTACTTCCCCCACTACGCGGTGGTCGCCTGGGTCGCGCCCGTCCGGGTGGCGCGCCCCGACCGCTTCTGACCGTGGTGCCGGGAAGTGAGCCGGCGGGCGCGACCGTGGCAGGCTGTCGCTTCCGTGGGAACCAGCGATCACCATCAGACGGACACCGACCCCGACTTCACACCGAGCGCGGACCAGCTCGTCGCCCGGAACCGTGAGTTCGCGGCCACCTTCGCCGACCACGACCTGCAGGTGCGCCCGCTCCGGCGGCTGGCCGTCGTGGCCTGCATGGACTCACGGATGGACACGTTCGCGTTGCTCGGCCTCGGTCACGGTGAGGCGCACATCATCCGCAACGCCGGTGGGGTGGTGACCGACGACGTGATCCGGTCGCTGTGCCTGTCGCAGCGCGCCCTCGGCACCCGCGAGATCATCTTGGTGCACCACACCGACTGCGGTCTGCACCGCGTGAGCGAGGACACCTTCAAAGCCGAGCTCGAGGCCGAGCTGGGCATCAAGCCGTGGTGGGCGCTCGAGTCGTTCGCCGACCCGTACGCCGACGTCCGCCAGTCGATCAAGCGCCTCCACCACACCCCGTTCGTGCAGCACAAGGACGACATCCGCGGCTTCGTCTACGACGTCCGCACCGGCCTCCTCCAAGAAGTCACCCTCGACACCAACGGAAACTGACCCCGGGTCGAGGGTGTCCTCGTTGACGAACTCGCCGCAGAAGAGCGCACGCTCACCCCTGCCGGACGCTCTCGGGCACGCCGAGGGTGTCGGCGAGCCGGGTCATCTCGCGGTGGATCAGCCCGAAGCTCGAGTCGCGCACGGTCGGCAGGCGGAACCGGGCGAGCCGGACGTCGGTGTAGTCGACATCGGCGACCACGAGCTCGGGAGTCGACCCACCGACGGCGAGCACCTCACCGTGCGCATCGACGATCATCGAACCGCCCCAGAACCGGTGGCCACCCTCCCGACCGACCCGGTTGCACATCAGCATCGGCTGGCCGTACAGCATGGCGTAGAACCGGATCGCGGTGTCCCAGCCACACGGGTTCGAGAACCCGCCACCGACCGCATCGGTCGCCGAGCTGGTGGGGACCACCATCAGGGTCGCACCGCTCATCGCCGCGAGGTGGACGAGGCCGGGGTTCCACGCATCGGCGCAGATCAGCGCGGCGTACCGCCACGGACCGGTCAGCAGCGCCGTCTCCACGAAGCGTCCGCTGGCGAAGTGCTTGCCTTCCTCGAGGGCGCCGTAGGACGGCAGGTTGATCTTGCGGTGCAGGTGCTCGACCCGACCATCGCGCACGGCGATCGCCGAGTTGTAGAACTGGGCCCCGGGCCCCTCCTCCATGAAGCCGACCACGGCGGTGATCCCCGTGGCCGCCTCGGCGAGCGCCCGGACCTCCTCGCCGGTCCGGCGGCGCGCCAGGGCGTAGCCGTGCTCACCGATCCCGTAGCCGGTCAGCGAGAGCTCCGGGAACACGACCATGTCGCAACCCGCGTCGGCGGCCGCGGCGATGGCCTCGAGGTGGAGGTCGAGGTTGTGGGCGACGTCGCCGAGCCGCGTCTCGATCTGGGCGGCGGCGAGCCGCAAGCCGTCGCTGTCGGGTGCGTCAGCCATGCGTCCCGAGCAGGTCCTCGTCGAAGGGGTACCGGGAGATGCGCTCGGCACCACGTTCGGTGATCACGACCTCCTCTTCGAGCTTGACACCCTCGACACCGTCGACCTCGGCGATGTAGCTCTCGACCGAGACGGTGAGTCCGGGTTCGATCACGTCGTCGGTCGAGTAGCGGTCGAAGTCGCCCCAGTGGGCGACCAGCGGGGTCTCGCCGTGCATCCCGACGCCGTGGATGACCGACGGGTACCGGCGGTCGTAGAAGCGCTCGGGGATCTTCCAGGCCTTCTCGGCCACCTCGCGGTAGGTCATCCCGACCTGCAAGACGTCGATGTTGTGCTGGACCTGCTCGTGCGCCATCGCGTACAGCGACCGCTGCGCCCCGGTCGGTCGGCCGGGGCCACAGTGGAAGGTGCGCGAGAAGTCGCTGTAGTAGCCGTTGTTGCCGATGGTGTCGGTGTCGAGGGTGACCAGCTCACCCGGGCGCACCCGCCGCTCACCCGCCTCGTTGAACCAGGGCGCGGTGCGCGGCCCCGACGCGAGCAGACGGGTCTCGATGAACTCCCCGCCGTTCGCGATGACGGAGCCGTACAGCACGCCGAACAGCTCGTTCTCGGTCACGCCCGGGCGGATGCTCCGCTCGACGTCGGCCACCGCGGCCTCGGTCGCGGCCATCGAGATGGCCAGGCAGGCCAGCTCGTCGGCGGTCTTCAGCCGGCGGGTGTGGAGCATGTCCTGCATGACGTCGTCCACGGTCAGGCCTTCGGCCTCGAGCGCGAGCGCGTGGGTGTGACCGCAGCGGTCGAGACCGACGCGCCCGACGCCCCGCCCGTGCTGACGGACGAGATCGGCGATCTCGGTCGCGAACGGCTTCGCCACCTCGGCGTCGCGGCTGTTGACCGACGACCACACGACCTTCGAGATCCGGCAGTGGTCGATCGTCTCCAACCACATCGAGACGTGCTCGGAGCCCGGGTACTCGAACAGGATGACCGGGCCCTCCTGGGGCACGTAGACGTACCGGGTGGAGTTGCGGAGGAAGTACCCGAACATGTTGCGCGACCCGGTCGCGTAGCGCTGGTTGTACGGATCGAAGAGCACCACCGCGGCCAGGTCGCGCTCGGCCATCATGGTGCGCACCTTCGCGAGTCGCTCACGGCGCATGCGGACCGCGTCGAAGCCGCCCGGCATCGAGTCCGTCAGACCGGTCAGGCCGCTCATGACCGCTCCCCTCATGACCGCTCCCCGCCCGTCGACGTGCCGACCGCTTCGAGGCTGTGCCCGTTCGCGTCCGCCCGCCGGTGCGCGTCGGACACCCGGCCGAACAGGCGCCTGGTCCGGTCGACGCCGGCGATCTGGTCGGGTTCCCGGGAGTAGCCGAGGATGAGGACGTGGCGTTCCCGGTCCCCCTCGACCCGGGTGACGCGGTGCAGCGAGTCGCGACCGAGGAAGATCTGCAGCGATCCCGGCTGGAGGTCGAGCTCGCGGATCGGCGAGCGGTCACCTGCGAGCACCGCCCCGATCGCGTCGGTGTTCTCCTCGTCGCGGCTGCGGATCCCGGGGCAGTACTCGAACACGCCTCCCGCCTCGGCCCGCTGCGTGAGCACGGTGACGACGAAGTCGTTGTTGTCGAAGTGCCACGGGTGTTGACACCCCGGACGCACCACGTTGAACACGAGATGACCGAACGGGTCGCCGTACTCGTGCAGCACGTTGGCCCCCGTGCAGTCGGCCACGAACCGGCGCAGGGCGTCGTCGTGGTACAGCCGGCGCACGGTCAGGTCGCTCGACAGGCGATCGGCCGCGACGAAGCCGTTGGTGCGCTCCATGAAGATGCGCCGCGGGTGATCCGCCGACAGGGTCGGATCGTCGTCACTGCTGTAGCAGTTGGTGATCGTCTCGTTGAAGTGCGCGTCGCCGGCCACCTGACGTCCTTCGTCGGCCATCCGGGCCAGCGCGTCGGCTCGGACGAAGCCGTCCAGCACGACACAGCCGTCGTCGGCCAGCGACGTGCGGCAGCGTGCGACCAGTTCCCGGCGCGCCGCGTCGTCGCCCGCGATCGGATGGCGGTCGAGGTCGATCACCGCCCCCGTGTTCTCGGCGTCCGTCGTGGGTTCGGTCGTGGAATCCGTGGTGTCGGTGGTCCTCAGCACATGATCGACCGTACGAGTGGAACCTTCAGCAGAGAAGCGAATTGATGTTGTACTTCGGATCGCATTTCGTTATAGGTGCGGGATGGAGCTCAGCCAGTTGCGCAGCCTCGTCGCGGTCGCCGAGTTGAACGGCTTCTCCGCCGCCGCCCAGTCGCTGAACCTCACCCAGTCGGCGGTCAGCGCGCAGATCCGGCGCTTGGAGCACGGTCTGGGGGTGCGATTGTTCGACCGCACGAGTCGCTCGGTGACGCTCACCGATGCGGGTGGATCGTTGATGCCGTACGCCCGACGGATCCTCTACCTCACCGAGCTCGCCGCCACGTCGGTGTCGCAGAGCCAGGCCCCGCCGGCGCTGCGCTTCGGGATCACGTCCGAGCAGGCGGCTCACCACCTGCCCGAGATCCTGCGCCGCTTCACCGAGGACTTCGGCGAGGTGCCGCTGCAGATCGACTGCGCCGTGTCGACGGACCTGACCGAACGGCTCGCCAACGGGCTGCTCGACGTGGCGCTCGCGATCCGCCACGAGACAGGTCGCAACGGAGGCGCACTGATGGGCGAGACGCTGGGGGTCGAGCCGCTCGTCTGGGTCGGGACCGCCGGGATCGATCTGCCTGCGGACCGACCGATCCCGCTCGCCTGCAACCCCGAGGGGTGCATCCACCGTGCGCACGCCATCGACGCCCTCACCCGGGCCGGGCGCCCGTGGACCGTGCGCTACACGAGCGACAGCCCGGCCGCCGCGAACGCCACGCTCGCGGCCGGTCTGGCGATCGGGGTCAAGGCCGACCACGCCGTGCCTCAGGGCTGCGTCGACATCGGTGACAGTGCCGGGCTGCCGACGCTCGCCACCGTCACCGTCGAGCTCCACCGCGCCCCGACCGCGGTGTCGCCCGCCGGATCGGCGTTCATCGACATCGTCCGGGAGGTCTATGCCCGGCAGGTCGAGCGCCGATCTCGGGACGGTCGGCTCAGCGGGCGACGCCCGACATGACGACGGCGACGCGCTCGTCGTCGGGAACGTGGTCGCGCGCCGCGAGCAGACCGGCGAGACCGGCGGCACCGGTGTGGCTGGCGCGGAACCCGCCCCGCTGGGCGAGATCGCGGGCCGCGAGCACGTGCGCCTCCGTCGCCACGATCGGACCACCGCCCGAGCGCCGCATCGCCGTGATCACGCCCAGACCGTCGTAGGTCTCGTCGTCGAGGATGCCGTCGGCGGCCGAGTGCGGATCGGGCCACGGGATCATCAACTCGTGCCACCGTGCCGCGATCTCGTGGTCGGACAGCTCGTGGTCGCGCTCGTCCACGGCGAGGCGCCACGCCCGGGCGAGCGGCGCGCAGCCCTCGGCCTGCACGGCGTGCAGCCGGACGCTCGGGCCGAGTGCATCGCCCACGCACGTCGCGAACGCTCCCCCACCGACCTGTACGAACACGGCGTCGAGCGGGGTCCCGCCGGCCGCAGCCGCATCGGCCATCTCCCAGCCCAGCGTGCGTCCACCGTCGAGGCACAGCGCGTTCTCGGGGCCCTGCACGCTGAACGGGACGGCCCCCGCGGCCACCGCGTCGCGGAACCGGTGAACGGCGGGATCGCCCGGCGGGTCATCGGGCCGTCTCGGGCACCGATGGGTCCGGGCCGCGAGCTCGTCGAGGCGCACGCCGAACGCGTCGTCCATCCACTCGGGCACGTACACGTCGATCGGCCAGCCGACCCGAGCGGCGAGAGTCGCCGCGGCGAGCGCGGCGTTGCCGCACGACGCGATCGCGAGCGGCGGACGTGTCGGGAGCAGGCCGAGCCGTTCCGCCGCGAGCAGGTGGAGCAGGATCGACGTCAGGTGCCGGAACTTGTGCGAGCCGCCGACGTTGCCGGTCTCGTCCTTCACCCACACGTCGAACCCGAGCTCGTCGCTGACGACTTCGGAACGGCAGAACGGAGTGACGACGGCATCGCCGACGACCGATCGGGTGAGCGACACGCAGTCGTCGTCGGTGAGCCGGTTCGCCGTCGCGAACGCCCACCACGCCAGCCGCGGCCCGTACCGGACGAACGGGTTCGGGTCGTCGAGCGGCCGCGGAGGCGGACGGTCGTCGACGAATCGCAGCACGTGGCGCCGATCCGTCGCCGTCGACCGCGGACACCGCCACGGGAACGGCTCGCTCAGCGGCACGGTCGTGCCGCAGACGACGCAGCGCCATCCGACGCCGACGTCGGTCATCCGCCGGCGACCCGCTCGTTGAACTCGTCGATCATGTCGTCCCACACCCCGACGTAGCGCCGCAGCCCCCGCCAGAACGACTGGTGGCGGCGCTGCTCGAACAGCGCGAACGGTGTGCCCTGCTGCTCGACCCACGTGTAGTAGCCGAGGTTGAAGATGCGCGTACGGTCGCGCTCGGTGCAGTCGATCAGGTGGTCGGTGTCCACGTCGGCGAGGTGACGTCCGTAGATCTCGGCCGCGGCCACGGCGTCGAGATCACCACCGAAGCGATGGGTGATCGTCTTGGCCCGCTCGCTCGGGTAGAGCGCGGCGCCATCGGTGGCGACGGTGACGAGCGCGTCGTCGGGCCCGAGGTCGAACAGCTTCGCCGTCTTGATCGCGGCGAGCACGTTGCAGATCGCCGAGAAGCCGAAGTGCTCGAGTTGCCCCACCAGGTCGGCGGGGACCCCCACCCGGTCGACGAGGTGCGCCCGACCGGCGTCGGTGTTGAACAACACGTCGAGATCGTCGGTGGCGCGATCGCTGATCGCCACGACCACGTCGGTGTTCATCACGTTGTGGATCAGCGGGATGTGCTTGTCGCCGATCCCCTGGATGTTGTGCTCGCCGAAGCCGTTCTCGAGCATGGTGGGGCACTCGAGCGCCTCGACGGCGACGATCCGGGCGCCGTACTCCTCCTTCAGCCGGTCTCCGGCCGCGATCGTGCCGGCCGAGCCGGTCGCCGACGTGAACGCCGCCAGTCGCAGATCGCGGCCGCTCGCGGCGCGTACCGTCTCGAACACGTGTCCGAGCGCCCGGCCGGTGACGGTCAGGTGACCGAGGTGGTTGCCGAACTCGCTGAACTGGTTGAGCACGAAGTTCCCGGGGTCGCGGGCGAGCTCGTTGCAGGCGTCGTAGATCTCCTTGACGTTCGACTCGGTGCCGTGGGTCCGGATGACGTCGTCCGCGGGGTTCTCGCACCACCTGTCGAGCCAGTCGAAGCGCTCCCGGCTCATCCCCTCGGGCAGGATCGCCACGCCCCGACTCGCCATGATGCGGCTGATCGCGATACCCCCGCGGGCGTAGTTGCCGGTGGACGGCCAGATCGCCCGGTGGCGGGTCGGGTCGAACTGCCCGGTGACCACCCGAGGGGCGAGGCACGCGTACGCGGCCAGCACCTTGTGGGCCGTGATCATCGGGAAGCGGTCGCCGAACACGACGATGATCGGGCTCTCGACCCCGGTGAGGCTGGTGGGCAACACGACGTGCTCGGGCACCGGCACCCGGCCCCCGGCGAGATCGTTGTACCAGTGCACGCGCCACAGGTTGCGGGCGTCGGGGCCCTGCGGATCGGCGTCGCCGACCATCGAGGTGTGGTCGAACGAGGCGGGGTCGGCGAGCTGGGCGAACGTGGGCAGCCGGATGCCGCGCTCCCGGAACCGCTCGACGCTGTTGGCGAGCGCGGCCTCGTCGACGATCCGGTCGGCGAGACCGAACTGGTTCTCGAGCGCGTCGGCGTGCTGGTCGGGGGCGGGCTGGTCGTAGGAGGTGTCGGTCACGGCCACGTTGAACATTCTGTCAACCATTCCGTCGAACCGCGAGTTCGCAACCGTCCGCGCCGATCGACCGGAACACGTCGATCCCGGCAGACGGATCGGATCTAGCCTGGCGGGGTCGCGCGCGGGCGTGGCGGAACTGGCAGACGCGCGGGCCTTAGGAGCCCGTTCCGGAAGGAGTGAGGGTTCGAGTCCCTCCGCCCGCACATGGACATCGACGACCTCCCGACGCCCGCCCTCGTCATCGACGCGAACGCACTCGAACGCAACCTCGACCGGATGACGGCGACCCACCCCGGGTCAGCGTTGCGGCCCCACGTGAAGGCCCACAAGTGCACCGCGCTGGCCGCGGCCCAGGCGGCGAACGGCCACAACGGCTTCACGTGCGCGACACCCCGCGAGGTCATCGGGATGGCGAGTGCCGGTCTCGGGCAGGACCTGCTGTTGGCCAACGAGACGCTCGACGCCGGTCGACTCCGGGCGATGGCCGAGCTCGACCCGCCCGTGACGGTGGCGATCGACTCCGAGGCCACGTTGCACGCGACCGTCACGGCCGGGATCCGCCGCGTGCTCATCGACGTGAACGTCGGGCTCCCCCGCTGCGGGATCGCACCCGGCCGAGCGGGTGCCCTCGCCGATGCCGCCCGCGCGGCCGGTCTCGAGGTGCGCGGGGTGATGGGTTACGAGGGGCATCTCATGATGGTCACCGACCGCGCCGAGCAGGCCGAGCGGGTCGCCGCCGCGATGGCGCTGCTCGTGCGGGCCCATGCCGACGTCGGCGGCCACATCGTGTCTGCCGGCGGCACCGGCACCTACGACCTCCACGCCGAGACCGGCGTCAACGAGATCCAGGCCGGCAGCTATGCACTCATGGACACCCACTACGGCGCACTCGGGATCCCCTTCGAGCAGGCGCTCCACGTGATCGGCACCGTGATCTCGGTGAGCGACGAGTACGCCGTCGCCGATGTCGGTCTCAAGGCGCTCGGGATGGATCATGGCGATCCCGACGTGCTCGTCGAGGGTGGCGCGCGTCGGGTGTGGTTCTGCAGCGACGAGCACGTCACGTTCTCCCGCGACGATCGGTCACCCGAGGTCGGCGACCGGGTGCGGGTCGTGCCCGCCCACGTCGACCCCACGATGGCGATGCACGCCACCGCCTGGCTCACGCGCCACGGCGAGGTGATCGACCGCTGGCCGATCGACTTGCGCGGGTGGTGACCCGAACCGTCCCCTCGAACCGTCTGGGCCAACCGACCGGAATCCGCCGGTTCCGGCAGACGGAAGGCTCTCACCCGCCGGAACCGTCCGCGGCAACCGACCGGGATCAGCCGATCCGCGCGGACAGTTCGGTGAGGAGGGCGCGCAGGGCGCGGGCGCGGTGGGAGACGGCCTGCTTCTCGGCGAGGGTCATCTCGGCGAACGTGCGGCCGTCACCTCCGGCGGGGGCGAACACGGCGTCGTAGCCGAACCCGCGGTCGCCGCGCTCGACCGTCGTGATCGCTCCGTCGCACACCCCCTCGACCACCAACTCGTCGCCGTCGGGCCAGGCGACGAGCACCACGGTCCGGAACCGGGCCCGCCGGTCGGACACCCCGTCGAGAGCGCCCAGCAGCTTGGCCCGGTTGTCGGCGTACGAGCACCCCTCCCCCGCGTAGCGCGCGGCGTGCACGCCTGGGGCGCCGTCGAGGGCGACGACCTCGAGGCCGGTGTCGTCGGCCACCGCCGGCCGCCCGGTGGCGTGGACGAGGGCGCGCGCCTTCAGGCGGGCGTTGCCCTCCAGCGTGTCGGCGTCCTCCACCACGTCGGGCACGTGATCGGGGCGCGGTTCCAGCTCGACGAGGCCGTCGAGCACGTCGGCGATCTCCACGACCTTGTCCGGATTGGCGGAAGCGCAGACGAGCGTGATCATGGCCGCGTCAGCGCGGTGCCGGCGGCGTGGCGACCACCTCGGCCTGCCGATCGGCGATCTCGACGAGGCCGCTCGCCGCCAACTCCAGCAGCGCGTCGAGCTCCGCTCGCGAGAACGCCGTGCCCTCGGCGGTCCCCTGGACCTCGACGAACTTCGGCTCGCCGCCCCCGACCGGCCGCAGCATCACCACGTTCATGTCGACCTCGGCCGTGCTGTCCTCGGTGTACGGCAGGTCGAGCACCGGCGTGCCGCCCACGATGCCGACGCTGATGGCGGCGCAGAACGAGTGCAGGGGATGCTCGCCGATCAGGCCGGAGCGTTGCTTGCGGGCGAGGGCGTCGTGGAGCGCGACGAACCCCCCGCAGATGCTCGCGGTACGGGTGCCGCCGTCGGCCTGCAGGACGTCGCAGTCCACGACGACCTGGCGCTCGCCGAGCAGCGTCATGTCGCAGGCCGCGCGCAGGGATCGGCCGATCAGCCGCTGGATCTCGACGGTCCGGCCGCTCTGCTTGCCCCGGGCGGCTTCACGGCCGACCCGCTCGGGGGACGAGCCGGGCAGCATCGAGTACTCGGCGGTCACCCAGCCCGTCCCGCTGCCGCGCATCCAGCGGGGGACGTCGTCGTCGATGGAGGCGGTGCACAGGACCCGGGTCCTGCCGAACGACACGAGGCACGAGCCATCGGCCATCTCGGTGTAGTCGCGCTCGAACGTGAGGGGGCGCAGCTCGTCGGCCGCGCGGCCATCGGGGCGTGAGGTCATCCCCCGACCGTACCGTCGCCGAGCGCGCACCCGCCCGACCGGGACCAGGCCTCGGTGCGGTCGAGCTCGGGGCCGAGGAGCCGGCTCCCGAGGAGCCGGAACCAGTCGACGTCGCCGCTCGAGACCCATCGGTGGCGGCCGACGCCCGGCGCGTCCGACCGGAGCAGGCCGAGGCCCGCCAGCACGTCGCGGGCCGCGAACGCCGTCTCGTCGGCGGAGCTCACGAGCGTCACGTCCGGCCCCATGACGTCGCTGATCGTCCGGGCGAGGAACGGGTAGTGGGTGCAGCCGAGGAGCAGGGTGTCCACGGCGGCGTCGCGGAGTGGGTCGAGCAGCCGCTCGGCGAGGACGGTCACCTCGTCGCCGGTCGTGGTGCCACGCTCGACGAACTCGACGAAGCCCGGGCAGGCAGCCGATGCGAGGTGGACGGGGGCACCCGTCCGGGCGACCGCGTGCACGTACGCGCCCGACGAGATCGTGCCGACGGTGCCGATCACCCCCACCCGCCCGGACCGGGTGGCGGTGACGAGCGCCCGGGCGCCGGGTTCGATCACGTCGATCACCGGCACGGGGAGCTCCCCACGGAGCTCGTCGAGGCCGGCTGCGGTGGCGGTGTTGCACGCCACCACCACCGCCTTGGCCCCGAAGTCGTCCACGAGGCTCCAGGCCAGCTCGCGTGCGTAGGTCCGGACGTCGGCCAATGGCTTCGATCCGTACGGGTAGCGGCCCGTGTCGCCGATGTACACGAGATCCTCACCGGGGAGCAGGTCGATGAGCGCGCGGGCGACCGTCAGGCCGCCGAACCCCGAATCGAACATCCCGATCGGCCGATCCACCGTCGTCACCACCCCACCCTCGTCACCACTCCACCCTCGTCATCACTCCACCGTCGTCACCGGCGCCGTGCGTCGCGTTCCACGGTCGGGAGGCTACGGGACCGGGACGCGGCCCCACGCCGGGCGTGGCATGCTCGGGCAATGGCCGAGGCCCCGCCCGACGCGCCCGACGCGCCCGACGCCGTCCTGCCCGACGCGGACGCGCCCGACACCGACCTGATGCAGCGCTGGTCCTCCACCGTCGTCCTCGGCGACGGCGACACCGCCTTGATCCGGCCGATGACGCCGGAGGACCAGGACACGCTGCGTGCGTTCCACGAGCGGCAGTCCGACGAGAGCAAGTACCGCCGCTACTTCTCCGCCAAGCCGCGCCTCGCCCAGTCGGAGCTGGACCACTTCACACGCATCGACTTCGTCGATCGCGTCGCGCTCGTCGTGGAGCTCCACGACGAGTTCATCGCCTGGGCGAGCTACGAGCGCTGGCCGAACCGCGACGACGCCGAAGCGGCGTTCATGGTCGACGACGACCACCAGGGCAAGGGGATCGCCACACTGTTGCTCGAGCACCTCGCCGCGATCGCACGCTCGAACGGCATCCGCCGCTTCACCGCCGAGGTGCTCGCCGACAACCGCGGCATGACGAAGGTGTTCACCCGGGCCGGCTGGCCGCTCCAGCGCCGCTTCGACTCGGGTGTGATCGACTTCGACTTCGACCTCGACGACACCACCGAGTTCGTCGACTCGGTGGAGCGTCGTGAACAGCGCGCCGACTCGCGCTCGATCGCTCGGATCCTGCTCCCCCACACCATCGCCGTCATCGGCGCCTCGGACCGCGAACACACGGTGGGTCAGGCCCTCTGGGCGAACACCCGCCGCGACTTCGACGGCGCGTGCTACCCCGTCAACCCCCACCGCGAGACGGTCGGTGGTCAACGGTCGTATCCCTCGGTGTCGGCGATCCCCGACGACGTGAACCTGGCGGTCATCGCCGTACCCCACGAGGCCCTGGTCGCCACGATCGAGGACTGCATCGCGGCCCGGGTCCGGGGCGCCGTCGTCGTCACCTCGGTCGACGACAGCGACATCGACGTGCCGGCGCTCGTGCAGCACGCCCGGCGCCACGGCCTCCGGTTGATCGGGCCGGCGAGCATGGGGATCGCCTCGCCGCGACCCGACATCGGGATGTCGGCTGCACTCGTCGACGTTCGTCTCCCGGCGGGCGGCGTGGCGATCTCGATGCAGTCCGGCACGTTGGGCACGTCGCTGCTGCGGCTCGCCGGCGAACTCGACATGGGCATCTCGTGGTTCGTCTCGCTCGGCGACAAGTCGGACGTGTCGGGCAACGACCTGCTGCAGTTCTGGCTGGACGACGAGGCGACCACCGTGGTCGCCATCTACACCGAGTCGTTCGGCAACCCGCGCAAGTTCGCCCGGATCGCCCGACGCGTGTCGCAGCAGCGCCCGATCGTGGCCGTCCGCACCGGCGCCGCGCTGTTCGGCGCGGCCACCGGCGCGCTCGACCAACAGGCCGGCGTCATCGAGGTCCCCACGGTCCAGGCGATGCTCGACACGGCCCGGGTCATGGCGACCCAACCTCCGATGCGCGGCGACCGGGTCGCGGTGATCACGAACTCGCGGAGTCCCGGCGTGCTCGCCCGGGCGGCGCTGACGACCGCCGGCCTGCGCCCGGTCGACCCGCCGATGGCCCTCGACTGGCGGGCCACCGACGACGACTTCGCCCGCGCGATCGGGACCGCTGTCGACGATCCCGACGTCGACGCCGTGTTCGTGATCCACGCCCCACCCATCGCCGAGGCGATCGGCGGGCCGGTGGAGGCGATCGATCGCGCGGCGTCGGGCGCCGGCAAGCCGGTGGTGACCGTGCTGCTCGGCGAACGCGACGGCCCGCTCCGACCGGGCTCGCCGGTCCCGCTGTTCGCCTTCCCCGAGCCGGCGGCGGGGGTGCTCGGCCGGGTCCGCTCCTACTGGAACTGGCGTGAGACCGAGGGCGCGGTCGGCCCCGACGCACCGCTCGACATGGACGTGGCCGCCGCGGCCCGGCTGCTCGACCAGGCGCTCGACGACGGTCGCGAGCAGCTGACACCCCACGAGAGCCGGGAGCTGCTGGCGACCTACGGCGTGGAGATGGCTCACGCCCGGATCGTGGCGATCCGCGAGTCGGTGGATCCGGCGCTGGCGGCGGCCGCCGAGATCGGGTACCCGGTCGCGGTGAAAGCGACGCGGCGACGGGCCGGGCACTCCGCCCGCGTCGGGGTCGCGCTGGACGTGACCGGTCCCGACGAGCTCGCGAACGACGTGGCGACGATGCGCTCCCACCTCGGCAGCGACGCCGACGAGGTGATGGTCCAGCAGATGGTCGCACCCGGCGTCGACCTGCGGGTCAGGGTCACGAACGAGACCGACCTCGGGCCCCTCGTCACGGTCGGGCTCGGCGGGTCGCGCGCCGACGTCATCGCCGACGAGGCGAACCGCCTCGCCCCGGTCTCGGAGGCAAGCGCGGCGGCGATGCTCGCCTCGACACGGGCCGCCGCCGCGCTCGACGAGGTCGACACCGAGGCGGTGATCGACGTGATCGTGCGGGTCGCACAGCTCACCTCCGACCATGGGGAGATCGTCGGACTCGACCTGAACCCGATCATCGCCTCCGGCGGTCGGTGCCGGGTGACCGACGCCGTCGTGACGGTCGCACGGGGCACGCGGTCCGCCGCGGCGTTGCGACGCCTCGAGTGAGCCAGCAGCGACCGCCCATGCGGGCTGCGATCGTCAGGTCGGCGCGGGGCGCGGCGGGGCGAAGTCGGGGTCCAGCACGGCGCGCAGCATCGTGAACCACGCCTCGGCGAGGCGGGCGCGCTGGTCGGCATCGAGGTCAGGGCTCGTGACGGTGACCCCCATCGGGACGCTGACGATCAGCCGGGCGAGCGCCTCGGGATCGAGCGTGCTCGACGTCACCCCGATCTCGTCGGCCGCCCGGACGAGATCGGTCCAGCCGCGGATCGTCACGTCGTGCACCTCGTCGACGAGGTCGGCGAGGCGGTCGTTGCGCCGCGCCTCGACCGCGGCGCGGATGTGGGTCGCTCGGACCGCGTCGCGCTCGGCGGTGAACACGCGCTCCACGATGGAGCGGAGCGCGTCCCAGTCGTGCGCCTCGGTCGCGCCCACGACGTCGCCCTGGTCGTCATCGACGTGCGCCAGCAGGATCTCCTTCCAGGCGGCGTCGACCAGGCTCTGGCGATCGCCGAAGTAGAAGTTCACCAGGCTGGGGCTGACGTCGAGCTCAGCGGCGATGTCGGAGATCCGGACCTCCTCGCCGGCTTCGAGCCGCCGGCGCGCCACGGCGGTCATCAACGGCACGTAGTCCTCCTTCGGCGTTCGCCCCACGACCGGAGACTACGCCTCCGGAACCGGATCCGGGATCGGCGATCGGCGATCGGCG
>SKSP01000060.1 GCA_007122945.1 Ilumatobacteraceae bacterium
GCCGAGGTCGGTGGCGTCACCGCCGTCGTCGCCGGTGGCCTGGTCGCCGCGGCGACGGCCGCCGTCGTCACCAGCCCGACCCGGATGTGGTCGCGCGGGCGAGCGCGCGACCTCGGCACCGGCGTGCTCCCGTGGACGATCGGCATGATCGGCTGGGATCTCGGCTACTACGTGAACCACCGCCTGATGCACGAGGTACGCGCACTGTGGGCGATCCACGTGCCGCACCACAGCAGCGAGCGCTACAACCTCTCCACCGCGCTGCGCCAGCCCGTCGCCAGCGCGTTCGGGGTCTGGGTCCCGTACGGCGTCATGGCGCGATTCGGAGTCCGACCCCGCATCATCGAGACGTCGCGGGCGCTCAACCTGATCTACCAGTACTGGGTGCACACCGAGCTGGTCGACCGCCTCGGCCCGGCCGAGACGGTCCTCAGCACGCCGTCGCACCACCGGGTGCACCACGGCAGCAACCGGCGGTACCTCGACCGCAACCACGGCGGGATCCTGATCGTGTGGGACCGCCTGTTCGGCACGTTCCAGCGCGAGCTCCCCGACGAGGATCCGGTCGTCTACGGCCTCACCCGCAACATCGGCTCCCACCATCTGTGGACGGTCAGCACCCACGAGTACCGGGAGATGTTCCGCGACGTCGCCCGGTCGACGAACTGGGGCGACCGGCTCGGCTTCGTCCTGCGCGGACCGGGCTGGGCCACGCGCCGGCGGGCCGAGCTGGCGACCGCCGAGCGCTGACACGCGAGCGGTGCCCGTGTCCGACGTCCGTCGACGCGGACTACAGTGCCCCGCGTCGGCGGTCCGGCCGGACCACATCTCCGACGTTGGGGGCCATGTGCAGATCCATCCGACGAACCGGATCCGCAACGTCGCACTGCTCGGCCACAGCGGCGCGGGCAAGACGACGCTGGTGGAGGCGCTGTTGCACCGCGCCGGCGTGACGACACGGGCAGGGAGCGTGCCCGACGGGACCACCGTGTGCGACACCGACCCCGAGGAGATCGCCCGGCAGATGACGATCTCGCTCGCCGTCGCCCCGTTCGAGTGGAGGGCCAGCGACGGCGAGGCGTACAAGGTCAACCTGATCGACACGCCCGGCTACCCCGATTTCGCCGCCGACGTCGATGCCGCGCTCACCGCGGCCGACCTCGCGGTGATCGTCGTCAGTGCCGTCGACGGCGTCGAGCTCGGCACCGAGCTCGCCTGGCGACGGTGCGAGCGGCGGAACGTCCCCGTCATGTTCTTCGTCACGCGTGAGGACAAGCACCGGGCCGACTTCCATGCCGTGCTCGATCAGCTCCGGGCCCGGTTCGGACACGCCTGCGTCCCGCTCGAGCTGCCGCTCGGCGAGGAGGACCGGCTGCACGGCATCGCCGACGTCCTGACCGAGGAGGCCCTCGAGTACGAACCCGACGGCACGCACCACAGCGCCGAGCTGCCCGCCGACGTCGCCGCCGAGGAGCACCGCCTGCACGAGCAGCTCGTCGAGGAGATCGTGGCCGGCGACGACGACCAGCTCGAGAGCTACCTGTCGGGTGAGGTCCCGACCGTCGCCGCGCTCGAGCGGACCCTCGCCCACGAGGTGCTCGACCGGATCGAGTTCCCCGTGCTGTGCGGATCCGGGACGACGCTCGTCGGCGTCGATCGGCTGGCCGACATGATCTGCGAGCTCGGCCCCTCACCGGCCGATCGACCCGTCACCGTCAGCGCCGGCGACACCACCGTCGACGTCACCGCCGACCCCGACGCCGACCCGCTCGTCCACGTGTTCAAGACCGTCGCCGACCAGTACGTCGGGCAGCTGTCGGTGTTCAAGGTGCTGTCGGGCACGTTGCGCGACGACATCCACCTCGTCGACACCGCGACCGGCGCGGACGAGCGGCTGCACGGCCTCGTCCACCTGCGCGGCACCGACCAGCAGCCGACCGGCCGGATCGTCGCCGGCGATCTCGGGGCGATCGCCAAGCTCAACGCGACGACCACCGGCAGCACGCTCGCGCCCGCGGGCCGGCCCGTCCGCGTCCCCGTCGAGCCGCGACCGGTCGCCGTGTACGGGGTGTCGCTCCACCCGCGGACCCAGTCCGACGACGACAAGCTCTCGACCGCCCTCAAGCGGCTCGTCGCGGAGGACCCTGCGCTCGTCGCGGAGTTCGACGACGAGGTCCGCCAGACGGTGCTGCGCGGCACCGGCGACGTGCACGTCGCGGTCGCGCTCGCGCGGCTCGAGCGGCGCTTCGGCGTCCGTGTCGACACCGGCGAGGTGCGCGTCCCCTACCGGGAGACGATCACCGCCATCGCCGAGGCCGAGGGCCGGGTCAAGAAGCAGTCGGGCGGACACGGCCAGTTCGCGGTGGTGAACCTGCGGGTCGCGCCGGTCGAACGCGGCGTCGGCCTCGACTTCGTCGACGCGATCGTCGGCGGTGCGATCCCGAAGAACTACGTCGCCGCCGTCCGCAAGGGCGTCGAGGACGCGATGTCGGGCGGCGGGGTGCACGGCTTCCCGGTCGTCGACGTCCGCGTCGAGTGCTACGACGGCAGGACCCATTCGGTCGACTCCTCCGACATGGCGTTCAGGACCGCCGCCGCGCTGGGGTTCCGTGATGCCGTCGCCGGGGCCGCGCCCGTCGTGCTCGAGCCGATCTGGCGGCTGACCGTCACCGTGCCGAGCGAGCTGCAGGGCGACGTGCTCGGCGACATCAGCTCCCGCCGCGGCAAGGTGGTGGGCAGCATCGCGGACGAGCACGGCAACCAGGTCATCACCGCCGAGGTGCCGGCGGCCGAACTTCGCCGCTACGCCCTCGACGTGCGGTCGATCACCGGGGGGCGCGCCACGTTCGAGGTCCGCCACGAACGCTACGACGTGCTCCCGGCGCACCTCGTCGAGGCCGCGGTCGCCGAGGCCGCCACGTCCGGTCCGACTGCGCGCTGAGCCGGGCCTACGCGTCTGTCGGGACGTCCTCGGGTACCACGTGGGTGACCGGGAGCCCGGTGCGCGACCGGATGCGATCCGGCACGTCGCCGCGCAGCCAGCGGCTGATCCCCTGCGGCAGCGTCGACACGATGACCTCGTCGAACGGTCGCTCGCGCACGATCTTCTCGACGGCGGCGACCGGGTTCGCGTCGCAGACCTCCCCGGTGGCGGCAACGCCGGCGACGGCGAGGATGTCGAGCAGCGCGGCGAGCCGCGCCTCGGCCTCGGCGAACGGGTCCAGGTCGGCATCGACCGCCGCCCACGAGATCGCATCGGGACCGGCGACCGCCCACCGCCACGGGGACACGGCCGCCGGGACGAGCACGTGGAACGAGACGGTGCCCTCGCTCCGCCGCCGGTTGATCTCGTCCAGCAGATGCTGATCGCACAGCGTCCGATTGGCGACGACGAGAACCTTGTTCACCGCACGACCTCCCCGCGACCTTCCCCACGACCGTCCAACGACCGACCTCAGCTGGGTCGGTCGCACCAACCGTACCGCGCCGGACCACGCCGGATCGCGCCGCCTCGTCAGCTCGGGCGCGTGCGGATGCCGGGCCGTCGCGCGCGATCGCCGAACTGGCGGCCGTCGCGGTAGGTCGGGTTCGTGTCCGGTCGTCCTCGCCGACTCGTCCAACGCCAGGTCAGCGAGATGCGTGGCGCCACGTGGTCGGCCGTCCGGGGGACGCCGTGCAGCCAGTCCTGTTGGCACCGACCACCCATCACGAGCAGGTCACCGTGGCCGGGGTCCAGGATCAGGTCGTCGGCGAGGGCCCCGGGCGGCGACCGGTCGGGGGCCCCGTCCCACCGCGCGCGCGGTCGCAGCGCGAAGGGTCGCCGCTCGCCGAGCACCACGATGGCGATCAGCGTGTCGTCGAGCCAGCGCAGCTCACGGTCGCTGTGCAGCCCCTGGAAGTCGTCGCCGTCGCGATACAGGATGGCCGCCACACCGGTGAACCGGACCCGGAACCGGGACTCGAGGTGCAGGCCGGTCTGGCGCAGCAGCGGCGTCGCGTCGGCACGGAGCGAGGCCACCGAGCGCCGCTCGGGCACGTAGCGGTCGTAGCGCAGGACCTCCGCCTGCTGCCACGACGTCTCGTCGAGCAGCCCGGCGAGCGCCGCCCCGGGTTCGGCGACGAAGCCGTCCACCAACTCGACCCACGAGGTCGCGTCGAGCGGGATGCGTCGCGTGTCGGCGTCACGCCGGATCCGCAGGTCAGCGGACACGGAACGCCGGCTCCCCCGCCGGCGACTCGTCGGTCACCAGCGCCTCGCGCACCACGGCGTGCGGCGGCCCGTCCCGGCACCAGTCGACGAGCGCGTGGACCGCATCGGGTTCACCCTCGGCCACCACCTCGACCGTGCCGTCGGCGAGGTTGCGCACCCACCCGCGCACCCCGAGGCGACGGGCGACCGACCGACAGCTGTCGCGGTAGTAGACGCCCTGCACCCGGCCCGACACGACCACCCGCCGGCGGATCTCGCTCACGCCGCGATTCTCGCTCATCCCGGACGCCGTGCGCAGCTCCCTGCCACGAGGTACTTGATCGGGCGAGTTCGGTATCCCAACATGTCGGGCGACCACGGATCCACGACGAGAGGGGACGCCATGAAGGCCCGGCCGACAGACATGCCCGTCGAGTTCGAGGGAGGGGGTGTCGAGATCCGGGGTGCCGAGTGGGGCGACATGCACGTCGCCCAGTACACGCTCGCTCCGGGGACCGATCTGACCCCGTTCTTCGCGGC
>SKSP01000344.1 GCA_007122945.1 Ilumatobacteraceae bacterium
CACGTCGACCCGACGATCTGGCGCGACGGGGCGTCGGGCTACATCGAGCACGACGGCCGCACGATCGAGATCGGCCCGTTCCCGATCTCGATCGACGTGGGCGAGTTCGAGGAGCTCGCCGCCGGTCGGGCCGCCCGCCAACGGTCGAGCTCGATGCGCGCCCGGCTCGGCGAACCCGAGGTGATCCTGCTCGGCGTCGACCGGCTCGACTACACCAAGGGCATCGGCAGCCGCCTCCGGGCGTTCGGCGCGCTGCTCGACCAGGGCCGCCTCGACCCCGAACGACACGTGCTCGTCCAGGTCGCCACGCCGACACGCGAGGGCATCGACCACTACCAGGAGGAGCGCCACGACATCGAGCAGATCGTCGGCGAGATCAACGGCCGCCACGCTCGCCTCGGCTACCCGGTCATCCACTACCTGTACCGCACGTTGCCGCTCGAGGAGCTCGTCCCGCTGTACCGCGCCGGCGACATCATGCTCGTGACCCCGTTCCGCGACGGCATGAACCTCGTCGCCAAGGAGTACGTCGCGACCCGCCTCGACGACGACGGCGTGCTCGTGCTCTCGGAGTTCACCGGGGCCTCCGACGAGCTCACCACGGCGGTGCTCGTCAACCCCCACGACGAGACCGCCCTGCAGGACGCCATCATGGCCGCCGTCGAGATGCACCGCCACGAGCGCCGCGAGCGCATGGTCCAGCTGCGCAAGGTCATCTCCGAACACGACGTGGCGCGCTGGGCGACCCGGTTCCTCGAACACCTGACGGCCTGAGCGATGTCGACCGTGCAGCCGGCGCCGCTCGAACCGTCGTCCGTCGAGCTCGCCGACATCGTCGCCGCCCGTCCCCGGCCGCTGCTCGTCGGACTCGACGTGGACGGCGTGCTCGCCCCGATCGTCGAGCGCGCCGACCGGGCGGCGCTCCTCCCCGGCGTCACCGAGGCGCTGCTCGACCTCGTCCCGCACGTGACGCTCGCCGTGGTGTCGGGCCGGTCCGTCGCCGATCTCGAGGCCCGCTACGGCTTCCCCGCCGGTGTCACGGTCGTCGGCAGCCACGGCCTCGAGACCCGGGGCCTCGACACCGTGGCGCTCGACGAGCGCGAGCAGCGGCGGCTCGACGACCTCACGGCGCTGGCGTCGGCCGCGGCGGATGCCGCCGGTGCCGGGGCGTGGGTCGAGCACAAGCCCGCCAGCATCGTGTTGCACGTGCGCGAGGCCGACCCCGCCACCGCCGAGCCGGCCGCGACACGTCTGCACCAGCGGGCGGGGGAGGTGCCGGGCGCCCACGTGAAACACGGGCACGAGGTCGTGGAGCTGATGGTGCGGCCCACGAGCAAGGCCACCGCCGTCGCCGACCTGCGCGCCCGCCACGGCGCCGCGACGGTCGTGTTCGTCGGTGACGACCGCACCGACGAGGAGGTGTTCGCCACGCTCGCGCCCGGCGACGTGTCGGTGCGGGTCGGCCCCGGCGAGACCCTCGCCGCCCACCGCCTCCCCGACCCACCCGCCGTCCTCGCCTGGCTCCGCGCCCTCCCCTCCCGCCTGTGACCCGACCTCGATCGTCAGAACAACGTCGGCGGGGCGTCGGGGTCGAGGCGGACCACGCGGGGGACGCCCGACCACGGGACGTAGTGGTCCATGAACACCCACGTGCGACGGTGGATCGCCGAGGGGCCGTAGCCCTGCAGGGCGGTCTTGTGGACCGGGCACGGGTAGCCCTTGTTCGTGTCGAACGACCAGTGCGGGTAGTGCTCGGCCCACCGCCGCATCTCCCGATCGCGGACCACCTTGGCGAGGATGCTGGCGGCCGCCACGCTCAGGCAGTGCCGATCGGCCTTGACGCGCATCTCGACGTGGGCGACGCACGGCGACACGAAGTCCCACTTCCCGTCGCTCACCGCCGCGTCCGGCACCACCCCGAGCGCCTCGACCGCCCGGCGCGTCGCCAACCGCTGGGCGGCGGCCATCCCGAGCTCGTCGCACTCGACCTGGCTGGCCGTGCCGACACCCCACGCCTCGCACCACGCCGCGATCCGGTCGAACAACCGCTCGCGGTCCGGCTCGGTCAGCATCTTGGAGTCGCGGATGCCGTTGACCCGCCGGTCGCGCGGCACGATCGCCGCGCCGACCGCGATCGGGCCGGCCCACGCGCCGCGGCCCACCTCGTCGATGCCGACGACCACCTCGTGGCCGCGCCCCCACAGCTCCTGCTCGATGCGCCGCGTCGGCGCCCGACCGTTGACGCTCATCGGTCCACCGGCACGTCGCCTACCGCAACACGACCGCCGGACCGCCGGCCGCGACCTCGCCGACGCGCCACCAGCCGTCCCGACCGAGGAGTTGCTCGGCGGCGGCCGGCGCCACCGCGGCGAGCAGACCACCCGACGTCTGCGGGTCGAAGCACAGCGCCTCCCCCGCATCCGACGCCGTCGAGTCGAGATGGCCGGCGAGGTAGTCGCGGTTGCGCGGGTCGCCGCCCGTGCGGACGCCCCGCTCGGCTGCCTCCCGGGCTCCGGGGTAGGCGGCGATGCCGTCGGTGTCGATCACCGACCGCACACCGCTGCGCTCGGCCATCTCCCACCCGTGGCCGGCGAGGCCGTACCCGGTCACGTCGGTGACGGCGTGCGTGGCGTCGCCGAGGTCGGCGAGGGTCTCGGCGGCGGTGCGGTTCAGGGCGCGCATCCCGGCGATCGCCGCCGCCCGGTCCCCGTCGCCGCCGGCCGCGAGCGCCAGCCCGGTGCCGATCGGCTTGGAGAGGACGAGCACGTCGCCCGGTCGGGCGCCGGACTTGCGGAACACGCGGTCGGGGTGCACGACGCCCTGCACGGCGAGCCCGAAGATCGGCTCGGGGTTGCGAATCGTGTGCCCGCCCGCCACCGACCCGCCCGCCTCGGCGACCACGTGGGCGGCGGCCTCGAAGATCGCCGCGATCGCCTCGGGTGGGAAGTGCTCGGGGAACGCCGCGATGTTGATCGCCATCACGACCCGCCCGCCCATCGCGAACACGTCGCTGCACGCGTTGGCCGCCGCGATCGCACCGAAGTCGGCCGGATGATCGACGAGCGGCGGGAAGAAGTCGGTCGTGGAGACGAGGGCGACGTCGTCGCTGACCCGGTAGATCGCCGCGTCGTCGAACGGCGCCAGCCCGACCATCAGCGACGGGTCGGACGCCACCGGGAACTCGGCGACGAGGTCGGCGAGCAGGGCGGCGCCCCACTTGGCGGCGCACCCCCCGCACGACGTCCACTCGGTCAGCCGGAGCCCGTCGAAGGCGTCGCGCGTGCCGGCGGGGGCGGTCGAGGTCATGTCCCCACCCTAGGTCCGGCGAAGGCCGCGGCGCCCTACGGCGAGGACGGGGGCCAGAGCGACTCGCCGGTGGGGTCCTCGGCGCGCCAGCTCGGGTCGAGCGCGGGCGCGGACAGCACGACCGGATCGCCGGCGACCTCCCACAGCACCGCCGGGCGCTCGCCGTGCCAGCGGATCGCGTACGAGACGGTCGTGGCGGGGCCGACCGGCACGTCGTACACCTCGAAGTTCGCGCCGAGCCACCCGCTCGGCAGGCCGTCGGGCAGCAGCACCCCGCGGTCGGCCAGGCGTTGCTCGACCCACGGCACCACCGAGACGTCGTCCGGCGGCGACGACGGACGCTCCGCCCGGGCGCCGCGACGGTCGACCAGCCGGCCGAGGTCCGCGAGCGCGCGTTCATCCCCGGCGACCGCCAACACGCGCCCCGCGGCATCGAGCGCGGCGTCGACCTCCCAACCGCTCCGCCGGCCCATCAGCTCGACGGCGTGTCCCAGCTCGGGGAGCCACGGGTCGGGCGGGTCGCCCATCCGCACCAGCTCGCCGAGCCCCAGCGCGAACGCCGCCGGGTCGTCGGTGGCGTGCGCCATCGCTCCGAGCGCCACCTCGCACCGTTCGGCCACCACGGCGAGCGCGTGGGTCTCACCGCCGTCGGCCGCCGGCAGCACGAGCCGGCTCGCCCGATCGGTGAGCGTCGTCCACCCGCGCGCCACCTGGGCCGCCGACGGCAGCGACGGCAACGCACCCGCACCCGAGCCGTCGTGGGCGAGTGCGATGCGCGCGACGGCCCGGTGCCCGATCGGCACGACGAACGCCGACGACGGCAGGTCGACTCCGAGCTCGGCGGGCGGGACGTCGGGCAACTCCGAGATCGGGCGCTCGGTCCGGACGTCGCGACGATCGAACGCCACCGCGACCGGCATCGTCGAGTCGTTCTCGACCTCGACCACGGTGTACCCGGGGCCGTCGGCGACCGATGCGATGCGCTGCACGACGTCGCCGTTCGGCACGCGCACGCGGGTCTCGGTGACCGCCGTGCCGTCGATCCGGCGCTGACGGATCGTGGTCTCCTGCGCGGGGACGTGCCAACGGTCGTCGGCCGCCACGTACCAGTCGAGCCGCTCCCCACCGTCCCACGGGTCGACCGCCCCCCACGGTGTGATCGAGGCTCGCCACGGGCGTCCCGTGACCCCGGTCGTGATCATCCGGTGATCGACCACGCCGCGCCGACGTCCGGCCGGCAGATCTTCGGGCAGGTCGTCGGGCAGGTCGTCGGGCAGATCGTCGGGTGGCTCGTCCGGCGGCTCACTCGAGCTCGCTCTTCTTGTCGCGACGCATCAGCTCCGCGAGCGCGTCGCGCGCGCTGCGGCCCTCGTGGCACACCGCCACGACCTGCTCGGTGATCGGCATCTCG
>SKSP01000538.1 GCA_007122945.1 Ilumatobacteraceae bacterium
CGTTCGACGACCGGGTCGCGGCGCGTCGAGAGCACGGCGCGACGCCGCGTGTCAGCCGCGGCCGGTGTTCGGGCGCTTGCCGTGGTTCGCCTTGGAGCGACGCATGCGCGCCTTGCGCTTGCTGGTCTTCTTCGACATGGACGGGAACGCTACCGTCGGCCCGATGGAGATCCACGGCCACTGCGACCCCCGGTTTGAGGGCGTCCGCGACGCGTTCGCCGCCAACTTCGAGCGCCGCGGCGACGTCGGCGCGTCCGCCGCCGTCACCCTCGACGGTGAGATGGTGGTCGATCTGTGGGCCGGCGAGACCGCCACCGACGAGCACCCCGACGGGGGCGCTCCGTGGGAACGCGACACGATCATCAACACCTGGTCGACCACCAAGACGATGGCCGCGCTGTGCTGCCTCGTCCTCGCCGACCAGGGCGAGCTCGACCTCGACGCCCCGATCGAGCGGGTGTGGCCCGGGTTCCGGGCCGAGGGCAAGGGTGAGGTCGTCCCCCGCCACGTCATGGCGCACGCCGCCGGGCTCAGCGGTTGGGAGCAACCGCTGCAGGTGACCGACCTGTACGACCACGACCGGTGCGCGACCGCGCTCGCACAGCAGGCGCCGTGGTGGGAACCGGGGAGCCAGTCCGGCTACCACGCCATCACCCAGGGCTACCTGCTCGGCGAGCTCGTCCGCCGGGTCACCGGCCAGACCCTCGGCGAGTTCTTCGCGACCGAGATCGCCGGCCCGCTCGACGCCGACTACCACATCGGCACCGGCCCCGAACACGACCACCGGGTCGCCCACGTCATCCCCACCCCCGGTGGGCTGTCGACGAAGAGCACCGAGGCCGACTCGATCGGCGTGCGCACCGTGTCGAACCCCCGCTTCCGGCCCGACGTCGGCTCGACCGTCGAGTGGCGACGAGCCGAGATCCCCGCGGCGGGCGGGCACGGCAACGCCCGCGCGGTCGCCCGGATCCACTCCGTGCTCGCCTGCGGCGGCGAGGCCAACGGTGTCCGACTGCTCTCGCCCGCCGGCTGCGAGCGGATCCTCGACGAGCAGACCTACGGCCCCGACCTCGTCCTGCCGGGCGTGCTCCGCTTCGGCGTCGGCTTCGGGTTGGTGTGCCCCGAGATCCCCGTCAGCCCCAACCCGCGCACCTGTTACTGGGGCGGCTGGGGCGGCTCGCTCGTCGTGATCGACCTCGACGCCCGGCTCACCGTCGCCTACGTCATGAACAAGATGAACGAGGGGACCACGGGGGACAGCCGGTCGGCCGCCGTGCTGCTCTCGACGCACCAGGCGCTCGCCGAGAGCGGCGCCTGAGTCGATCGGTCGACACCGGTCGACACCGGTCAACCCGGTCCGCGAGGTCGGCGAGGCGCTCGCGCTCGGTCGGGCGCACGTTGGGATCGGCGAGGCGGTGGGCGACCACCGCGCGCACCAACGGCGAGCCGGGGAGCCCGCCCGCCGCTCGGAGGAACGCGGCGAGCAACCGGCGCCGGACCACGCCCGCGATCGGTCGCTGCCACCGGGGCGCAACGACCTCGCTGGTGTCTATCAGCAGCCACGTCATCGCCACGTCGGTGCCGGGCGGGGCGAGGCACGCGTTCGACCAGTCGAACACGACCGGTCCGGCCGCGGTGAGCATGACGTTGTCGGGGTGCAGGTCGAGATGGGTGACGACGCACTCGTCACGCTCGCCGTCGCGGCACGCCGTGAACCGCACCGGCAGCTCGAGGCCGGCCGGGACCTCGACGTCGCCGAGTCGGCGGTGCAGGTCCGCGAGGAGACGCCCGTACCGACCGGCACGCCAGGGCGCCGATGCCAGCGAGGCGAGCATCGTGCGACCCTCGAGTCGCTCCATCACCAGGTCGCTCCGGTCGACGGAGAACACCTCCGGGACCGGGTAGCCGCACGCGTGGAGGCGGGTCATCACCGCGAATTCGTGCTCGCACGACCGCGGCGTCCGGTAGCGCCGGAGGACGCGGCCGTCGCCCACGTCGTACACGTCGGCGGCCCGGCCCCGACCGATCAGCGGCCCGGTCGGCGGCCCGGTCGGCGGCCCGGTCACGCGCACCACGCCAGCAGGTCGTCGGCCGACAGCGTGTTGACCACCCGGTCGAGGGGCACGTCGCACTCGGCGGCGCGGTCGCAGCCGTACGGCTGCCACTCGAGCTGGCCGGTGGCGTGGGCGTCGGAGTCGATCGCGAACCAGCACCCGTGCTCGACGGCGAGCGCCAGCAGCTCGGCGGGCGGGTCGAGCCGTTCGGGTCGGCAGTTGATCTCGACCGCGGTGGCGTGCTCGGCGCAGGCGGCGAACACCGCGTCGACGTCGAACGTCGACGGCGGGCGCTTGCCGATCAGCCGGCCGGTGCAGTGACCGAGCACGTCGACGTGTGGCGACGACACCGCCCGCACCATCCGCTCGGTCATCTCGGCCGACCCCATCCGCAACTTCGAGTGGACGCTCGCGACGACGAGGTCGAGCCGCTCCAGCAGGTCGTCGTCGAGGTCGAGGCTGCCGTCGGGGAAGATGTCGACCTCCATCCCGCACAGCACCCGGAACGCGTGGCCCTGCTCGGCGAGCCGGTCGTTGAGCGCGGCGATCTCGTCGAGCTGATCGCGCAGTCGTTCACCGTCGAGCCCGTGGGCGATCGTCAAGCGGGCCGAGTGGTCGGTCTGCACGATGTAGTCGTGACCGAGCGCGATCGCGGTCGTCGCCATCGCCTCCACGGGCGCACCGCCGTCGCTCCACGTCGAGTGCAGGTGGCAGTCGCCGCGCAACGCGTCCCGGTACCGCTCCCCGGCCGGCGAGATCGGCACCCGGGTACGCGCCTCGAGGTCGGTGAGGTACGCCGGCACCCGGCCCCCGAGCGCCTCGGTGATCACCGTCGCCGACGACGAACCGATGCCGTCGAGGCCGGTCAGCGTGCCGGCCGCCGCTCGACGTTCGAGCTCGTCGGCGGACGTGGCTCGCACGACGTCGAGCGCCCGTACGAACGCCGCGGTGCGGAACCCGCCCTCGCCCGCCCGGTCGAGGCAGTGCACGATGCGCGCCAGCGCGGCCTCCGGTCCCACGGCGTCAGCGTACGACGGGAATGTCCTCCCCCGCTCCCGCGTTGAACACGGCATCCCCCACGATCGGAAGGCCACGATGTCCACCAGCACCACCGACCTCACCATGACCGATTTCGAGGAGACCGTCACCGCCGACGGGATCACCCTCGTCGACTTCTGGGCGGAGTGGTGCGGGCCGTGCAAGGCGTTCGCGCCCGTCTTCGAGCAGACCGCCGCCGAGAACCCCGACGTCACCTTCGCCAAGGTCGACACCGAGGCCGAACAGCAGCTCTCGGGCGCGCTCGGCATCATGTCGATCCCCACGCTGATGATCTTCCGCGACGGCATCCGGGTGTTCTCCCAGCCGGGCGCACTCCCGAAGACCGCCCTCGACGACCTGCTGCGCCAGGTCCGCGAGCTCGACATGGACGAGGTGCGTCGCTCGATCGCCGAGCAGGCGAACAGCGACGCCTGACGGGCCGCCGCGCCCGTAGCCTCGGGGGCGCATGGAACGCTTCGGCCTGGTCGGTCTCCCCAACGCGGGCAAGAGCTCGCTGTACAACGCCCTCACCGGCGGTGGCGCGCTCGCCGCCCCCTACGCCTTCGCGACGAAGGACCCGAACATCGGCGTCGCCAAGGTGCCCGACGAGCGCCTCGACCGACTCGCCGCGATGTCGGCGTCGAAGAACGTCGTCCACGCCGCCGTGGAGGTGGTCGACATCGGCGGGCTCGTCGAGGGTGCCAGCAAGGGTGAGGGGCTCGGCAACAAGTTCCTCGCCAACATCCGCGAGGTCGACGCGATCGTGTTCGTGCTCCGGGCGTTCGCCGACGACGACGTCTCCGGATCGCCCGACCCGCTCGAACACCTCCGGGTGGTCGAGCTGGAGCTCGCGCTCGCCGACCTCGAGACCGTCGAGAAGCGCCTCCACCAGGCGACCCGACAGGCCAAGCTCGACCGCAGCATTGGCGACGAGCTGGCCGCGCTGCAGGCCGCCGAGGCCGCCCTGTCCGACGGCCGCCCGCTGTACCGGGCCGGGTTGTCGGCCGACCACCGCGCCGCGCTCGCCCCGCACTTCCTGCTCACCAACCGTCGGGTCCTCGCGGTCGTCAACGTGGGCGAGGACGAGCTCGACCGGATCCCCGAGCTCGAGGCGCTCGTCGCCGCCGAGCTGACCGACGCCGGCGACGACGTCGAGACGATCGGCATGTGTGTCCAGCTCGAGGCCGAGGCGGCGACGATCGTCGACCCGGCCGAGCGCGCCGAGATGCTCGAGGGGTTCGGGCTCGGCGAGGGCGCGCTGTTCCGGATGGTCCGCAGCTCGTACCACCTGCTCGGCCTGCGCACGTTCCTCACGACCGGCGAGAAGGAGAGCCGGGCCTGGACGTTCTACGAGGGCTCGACGGCCCCGCAGTGCGCCGGGCGGATCCACACCGACTTCCAGCGCGGGTTCATCCGGGCCGAGGTCATCCAGTGGGACGAACTGCTCGAGATCGGCTCGTGGAACCGCGCCAAGGAGCTCGGCAAGATCCGCCTCGAGGGCAAGGACTACGTCGCCCAGGACGGCGACGTGATGGAGTTCCGCTTCAACGTCTGACGGGTACGCGAACGGGTACGCGAACGGGTACGCGAACGGGTACGC
>SKSP01000087.1 GCA_007122945.1 Ilumatobacteraceae bacterium
GGTGGGCGCTGGCGCGGTCACCCGGGCGAACCTAGCGGTGTCCCGCCCCGAGCGTGGGGAGATCGAGCACGCGGTCGGCGACGGCCTCGGCCTCGGCGCGGTCGTGGGTGACCCAGACGGCGGTCGTCCGCTCGGTGCGCAAGATGTCCGCCACCTCCGTGACGAGGCGGTCGTGCAGGTCGCGGTCGAGCCCGGTCAGCGGCTCGTCGAGGAGCAGCACCGCCGGCCGTGGAGCGAGGGCCCGGGCGAGTGCGACCCGCTTGGCCTCCCCGCCCGACAGGTCGGTCACCCGACGGTGCTCGAAGCCCGCCATCCCGACGAGGCCGAGCAGCTCGCGCACCCGCGCGGTGCGGGTTGCCGCGTCGGCCCCCGCCATCTCGAGACTGAAGCCGATGTTGCGGCCGACGTCGCGGTGCGGGAACAGCTGCTCGTCCTGGAACACCATCCCGACGCCACGACGATGCGTGGGGATGCGCGTGACGTCGCGACCCGCGACCCGGATCGTGCCGCGGTCGGGCACCTCGAGGCCGGCGACGATCCGCAGGAGCGTGCTCTTGCCGCTGCCCGACGGCCCCAGCAGGGCGACCACCTCGCCGTCGTCGACGGTGAGCGAGACATCGTCGAGCACCCGGGTGCCGGCGAACGCGATCGAGACGTCAACGATCTCGAGCACGGTGCGTCCCCTCGTGTCGTCGACCGTGCCGTCCACGGGACTGCCCGCCGTGCTCCCGGCCGGCGAGGTCGACCACCAGCACGGCGACGATCGTCGCCGCCGCGAGGATCGTCGCGAGTGCGAACCCCTGCGCCTGCAGCAACGTGCCGGTGCGCCCGAGCAGCCGCTCGATCGCGATCGGGAGCGTCTCGGACCCGCTGCGGCTGAGGAAGCTGGTCGCCCCGAACTCGCCGAGCGAGATGGCCGTGGCGAGCCCGGCCGCGACGACGAGCGGCCGCCACAGCGCGGGGACCACCACGGCGCGCCAGGCCCGGGTGGGTGAGGCGCCGAGTGTGGCGGCGGCCTCGACCAGGCGTCCGCTGACGCTGCGCAGCACCGACAGCGTGGTTCGCACGACGAACGGCACGGCGACGAGGGCGTGGCCCACGGGCACGAGCCACCACGAGGCCCGCCAGTCGAACGGTGGTGTGTCGAACGTGATCAACATCCCGAACCCGATCGTGACCGCGGACGTGCCGATCGGCAGCATCACGCCGGCGTCGAGCAACCGGCCCGACCGACCGGTCGCCGCGATCGCGAGCGCCGCGAGCGCGCCGACGACGACGGCGAACAGCGTCGCCCACGCCGCGGTCTGCAGCGACCGGACGAGGGCGTCGATCGGGTCGATGCCGAGTCGGATGCCCGGGCGAACCTCGGTACGCCCCAGGTCGCGCCATGCCGCCACCGAGAAGCCCTCGGCACCACGGAACGAGCGCGCGACGAGCGCGCCGAGCGGGACGAGCACGACCGTCGCGGTCAGTCCGGCGGTGATGCCGACGAACGACCGTTGGCCGGCGGTCCGCGGTGGCCGACGTTCGGCGACGGGGCGCATCGCCAGCGCGCGACCGTGGCGCCGCTGGCTGCTCGTCGCCCATCCGAGGATCGCCGCCAGCACGACGAGCTGCACCAGGGTGAGCACCGCGGCGTCACCGATCTCGCCGAGTTGGGTGGCGCGCCGCCAGACCTCGACCTCGATCGTCGCCGTGCCCGCCGTGCCGAGGATCCGGATCACGCCGAACGACGTGAACGTGAACAGGAACACGATCGATCCGGCGGCGGTGATCGCCGGGCGCAGGAGTGGCAGCGTGACGTACCGCAACACGCGGGTGGACGAGGCGCCGAGGGTCGCGGCGGCTCCCTCGAGGTCGGCGGGGAGGTGCTCCCAGGCGACGCCCACCACTCGCACGACGACGGCGAGGTTGAACACGACGTGGGCGGCGAGGATCGCCACGACGCCGCGTTCGAGCGATGCCGGCAGCACGGCGAGCAGCGCAGCGCCGACCACGACCGTCGGGAGGACGAACACCGCGGTCAGCAGACCGACGAGCAACCGACGGCCCGGGAACCGGTAGCGGGCGACGACGTAGGCGGGGGCGAGTCCGGCGAGGAGCGTCAGCGCGGTGCTGGCCACCGCCTGCCACAGCGTGAACCAGGCGACGTCCCACGTCCGGCGCCGTGTCAACGTCGCGCCGAGTGCGTCGAGGCCGAGCGCGCGGTGCAGCAGCGTGGCGAACGGCCAGGCGTAGAAGACGACGAGGAACACCACCGGGACCGCGGCCAGCGCGACGATCGTGTGGCGCGGCAGCCGTCCGGGGGACCCGATCGCCGCCGCGCGCGACGGGGCGGGTTCCGTCAGCC
This sequence comes from Ilumatobacteraceae bacterium, assembly GCA_007122945.1. Lineage (GTDB taxonomy): Bacteria > Actinomycetota > Acidimicrobiia > Acidimicrobiales > Ilumatobacteraceae > SKSP01. The sequence continues at coordinate 2,351 of SKSP01000087.1, forward strand.
GAGGACGATCCCGGTCCACTCGTCGATCCACGCCGAGCGGTTCGTCTCGATCAGGTCCGGGTCGACCGTCAGCGGGTCCTCGGGCACGACGGCGTGCTCGACGAACTCCGCGGGCAGCTCGACGTCGGCGTTCGTCGGGTGGACGAACAGGTTCAGTGGCAGCTCGGCCTGGAAGGTCTCCGAGACCAGGAAGTCGAGCAGCGCCCGGGCGGCCTCGGGTTCGTCCGTGCCGCGCAGCACGCCGGCGAACTCGACCTGCCGGAAGCAGGAGGCCTCGACCACCCCGGTCGGGGCGTCGTCGCGCGGCGGATCGGCGAAGATCACCTCCGCGGGCGGGCTCGAGCCGTAGCTGACGACGAGCGGGCGCGGACCGCCGCCGGCCCACGTGAACCGCTCGTAGTACGCCTCGGTCCAGCCCTCGACGACCTCGACGCCGTTGTCGCGCAGCGCGGCCCAGTAGTCGGTCCAGCCGTCCTCGCCGTAGGTGGCGATCGTGGCCAGCAGGAACGCCAGCCCGGGGGAGGAGGTGGCCGGGTTCTGGACCACGAGCAGGTCGGCGTACTCCTCGGACAACAGGTCGTCGAGGGTCGACGGCGGCTCGACGTCGTTGTCCTCGAACCAGGCGATGTCGTAGTTGAGGCACACGTCGCCGACGTCGACCGGCGTGACCTCGCCGCCGGGCGCGATCTCGCGGAGCGCGGCGGGGATCGCCGCTGCCGCCGGGCTCTCGTACGGCTCGAACACGTCCGCGTCGAGGGCGCGCGACAAGAACGTGTTGTCGATGCCCCACAGCACGTCGCCCTCGGGGTTCCCGGCGGTCAGCACGGCCTTGGAGACCATCGATCCGGTGTCGCCGGCCGAGAGGATCTCGACGTCGATCCCGGTCTCGTCACCGAACGCGTCGAGCGCCTCGTTGAGCGTGGTGTCGGCCACCGGGAACGAGTCGTACGCGACGAGCGTGACCGTGCGCCCGGCCAGGTCGGCCGGGTCGGTCTCCTCGTCCGGGGCGTCGTCACCGCAGGCCGCGGCGACGAGCGCAGCAGCGGCCGCGACGGCGACGATTCGTCGTAGGGGTGTGGTGAGGGGTGTGCCGAGGGGTGTGATGAGGGGTGTGCTGCGGGGTGTCATGGTGTCGTCTCCTCGTGGGTGCGGGGCTCGTCGTCGTGATGGGCGTGGCCGTCGCCCACCGGGTCGAAGATCACGGTGAGGACGCCGATCGAGACGCGTACGTGGACGAGGACGCCGTGTCGGTCACCGCCGGCGGCGCGATCGGCATCGACGACCTGGTTGCTCACGCCGCGACCCGAGAGCGGGGCGAGCGGATCGTCGGCGAGCTCCCAACGGGTGCCGGTGAGCGAGACCCCCGAGCACGCGCCGTGGAGGGCGAGCACCGACAGCGTGCTCCCGGGGACGGCCCGCAGCGTCGCGGTGCCGGGCCCGTGCACGACGCGAGCGTGCTGGTCGCCCCACCAGCAGTCGATGTGGGGGATCCCGGTCAGCTCGGGGGCACCGAGGGCACCGACGGCCGCCAGCGTGTGATCGAGCCGGTCGCCGCCGCCGGAGAGCAGCACCAGACGGTCGGGGGTCATCGCGTTGGCGAACGCGATCGCCAGCTCGGTGTCCGTGTGGTCCTTGGCCTCGGGGTGCCGCTCGATGGTCGCGTGCGTCTCGGCCCAGGCCAGACCGTCGGGGGAGATCGAGTCGAGGTCGCCGATCAGGCCGGCGGGGACGAGCCCGGCCGCCCGGGCGTGGTCGAGGCCGCCGTCGGCGGCGAGCACGATGGCATCGGTGGGCAGGGCGGTCAGCGCCCGCGGGCGGATCGGCTCCGTCCCGGTGACGATGACGACGGTGTCGTGCATGGCGCTCCCTCCGCCGGCATTACCCGGATCAGGTTCTCGGGTCGGTGCTCGCGGCCACCCTCTCAGCCCGCCGTGCGTGCGAGCTCCCCGTCTGACGTGTCACCCCCGACGCTACCCGCACTCCCGGCCGCGGACCACCCGCGGTCCGTGATCCCCCCGGACGTGTCATCGAGAACGACCGGATCCGGTCGATTCCGATGACACCTGTGCGCAGACGCCGTGGTCGGGGTGTGGTTCGATGGGGTGGTGGACGGCCCGGTCGAGATCGAGCTCGAGCGTGACGAACCCGGATCCACCCGCACCGGCCGCCGACGGCACCGGCGGAGCGGGGACACAGCCCACGCCCGATCGTGGTGGCCGTCGCCGCGTCCGCCGTCGGAGCTGTGGGCGGCGGTCCGTCGCCGTCGGGGTGCGTTCGTCGTCGCGGTCGCCTTCTTGCTGCTCGGCGTGGCGATCGGTCGGGTGAC
>SKSP01000553.1 GCA_007122945.1 Ilumatobacteraceae bacterium
GGTCGGCGAGCGGATCGGCCGACTGCGCGGCGACGGCGGCCTCGTAGCTGTCGTGGCCCTCGATCGTGTCGTCGAGCATCAGCCGCAGTTCGACTCCCGGGGTGTCGGCCACGATCTCGGCGGCCTGGTCCGCCTTGTACTTCGACGTGATGAAGACCCGCGCCCCGCAATCGTTGACGATGTAGGAGAGCTCATTGCTGGTCAGCCGTGACGACGCCGCGGTGTAGATCACGCCGGCGTAGTGGCAGCCCCACACGACCTCGAGGTACCGGTCGTGGTTCTCCATGCACATCGCCACGTGGTCACCGGGCTGCAACCCGGCGGAGCGCAGGAGCCGGCTCAACCGGTTGGCCGCCGCGTCGAGCTCGGCGAAGGTCTGGGTGAACCCGCTCCCGGTCATCACGACGGCGGGCTTGTCGGGGGAGGTCTCGAGATGTGCACCAGGGAACATGGCGCGGAACGTAGTCGACGGTACCGTCGCGGTATGGATCCGGAAGGCCCCGATCCGACTCGTGCAGCGGTTGCGCGATTCGGCGCACTCGTGCAGGGCGACCCGGCCGCCGTCCCGCTCGACGAGAGCGCGCTCGCCCTCTCCGCGGTGCTCCAGCCGTCGCTCGACGTGGTCGGCTGGTTGGCCACGATCGACGAGATCGCGGCGGGGTGCGCGACGCCGACCCGCGGCGGGGTGATCGCCCACGTGTGCGGCGAGCTCGGCTTCGTCGGCGATCGTCGTCGCTATGGCGACTGGCGGAACTCGTGCCTCGACCGGGTGATCTCGCAACGGCGCGGGATCCCGATCACGCTGTCGGTGCTGGTCGTCGAGGTCGCCCGCCGGTTGGGGGTCCAGCTCGTCGGCGTCGGCATGCCGGCGCACTTCCTCGTCGGCGACGCCGACGACCCGGACTGGTTCGCCGACCCGTTCGGCGGCGACGAGCTCGACCGGGACGGGTGTCGGCTGCTGCTCGAGCGGCTCACGCGTGGTCAGGTGGCCTGGAGCGACGCCCACCTCGCACCGACACCCAACCGGGCGATCATCGCCCGGATGCTGAACAATCTGCGGGCGGCGTTCATCCAGCAGCACGACCCGGTCCGGCTCGCCCTGGTGATGCGCATGCGGTCGGTGGTCCCCGAGCTCGCGGACCGCCCGAGCGACCTGCACCGCGCCCAGGCCGCGTTCAACTGACGGACCACACGCCGAAGACGTCCACCACGACGTCGGCGGGCGCGGAGGCGAAGACGCAGCCGTACCCCCGTCCGGGCCGCATCGACGTCGAGTTGGCGGTCGATTCCGCCCCGGCGTAGTTCACGTTGGAGGTCGACGGCAGCGGATCTGCGAAGCACGGGTAGACGGTCAGGAACCCGGGTGCCGTCGTGTTCGTCGCGGTGACGTTGGTCTGCACGGCGACCGCCGTGCCGAGCGCGACGACGACGGACCGCGCGGCGTGGGCGGGTCGTCGTCCGCCCCGGGTGTCGAGGACCCGTCGTGGTTCGATCGCCGCGAACCGAGCCGGTGCGCCGGGTCGGTACTCGGCGAGCAGGTCGACCAGCAGATCGGTCTCCTGGTCGGTGTAGAGGCAGACGGTGCCGGCCTCGCCGACCCGGACGTTGACCAGGTTCGGGCGGGTCACCCCGGCGACCGGGTTGAGGTTCGACACGGTGGGCCGATCGGCGCCGCAGGGCCAGACGGTGACGTAGCCGTCGGCACCGGGCTGGACCGCGGTCAGGTTGAGTTGGACCGCGGTGGCGGGCGAGCCCGGTGGCACGACGGGGACGGCGAGTGTGTCCCCGGCGGCCAGCCGTGCACTGCCGCCCAGGGCGGATCGGGTGTCGACCAGTCGACGGGTGTCCACCGGACGGAGCCCGACGTCGGACGCAGTCGTCAGCCAGCCGTTGAGATCGATGAGCAGGTCGGTGGCGGCGTGCGCGTAGAAGCAGACCTCCCCGTCGCCGATCGGGACGATCGCCGCGTTGGTCACGACCCCGCCGGCCGCCGGGTTGAGGTTGGAGGTCTCCGGCCGTGCCGACGAGCAGGCGTGGGCCGTGACGAAACCGTCGTCGGATGCCACCGCGGTGAGGTTCAGTGCCACGGCGGACGCTCCCGGTGGTGCGATGTCGGTGACGTCGAGGCGCAACGTCGCGCCGGGGGCGAGGCGCGGGTGGTCCTGCGGGTTCCGGGTGTCGACGAGTCGCACCGGGTCGACGGCGAGCACCCCGGCCGTGCCCGCCGGAACGGGGAACGAGGGCGGGGCCGTGGCCGCGAGCGGAGCCGTCGCATCGGGTACGGCGGACGAGTAGAAGCTCGGCCGGTACAGCCAGGCGTTCGCGCGCCAGAGGTGGAACGGTGCGCCGTTGGAGAGCGCGATGGTCATGTTGCCGTCCGCATCGAGCCACGGGAGGAGCGATGCCCCGTAGTTGCCGCACTCGCTGCACCGGCGGTCGCCGTTCACGCTCCACGTGAAGGCCGTCTCCCACGGACCCTCCGGCGCGGCCGCCCGGTCGACGATCAGCGACGACCCCCACCAGTCGTCGAGCTTCGTGACCGACACCCACGTGTCGCCGAACCACTGGACGCTCATCGGGTTGGCGACACCCCGTGACGACACCGGCACCGGCGCACCGTCGGCCGACCAACCGCTGCCCGTCCAGTACTCGGGCGTGGCGAGGAAGTCGCCCAGCGGCACGCGAGCGACGTAGGCGTGGGGCATGCACGACGCGTCGAACCCGGCGAGCTCCCCGTCGCCGGACGCGAACTGCCGGTAGCAGTGCGAGTACAGGTAGGACCACCGGTCGTCGGAGGCCACGGACCATCCGAACAGCCGGGCACCGCTGTCGGGCGCCCGCTCGAAGGACTCCACCGCGAGCGAGGTCGGATCGATCCGCGCCAGCCACGTCCCGGTGGGGACGGTGCCGATCCCGGCCCCGGCGCCGCTCGGGTTGTCCATCTCGGCGAAGAAGATCCACAACTTGCCGTCGCGACCGATCTCTCCGTCGAGGGCCCAGAACCACCTCCGGCTGTGGACGGTCAGCGCACCGCCGGCGAAGTCGAGCCCCCGACCGCCCAGGATCGTGAAGCAGTCGCCGGACTGGATCAGTCCGGCATTGTGCGCCGCATCGGTGTCGCCGAGGGTTTCGTCGTTGCTGAAGTGCAGGTCCTGGAAGAGCCACAGCACGCGACCGTCGGGCAACGGATAGGCCCGCGGGTAGTCGCCACCGCCGTACCCCTCCTGCGTCGGCGTCGCGCCCAGACCCGGCGCCGCGAAGAACCCGTCGAGCTCCGCGGCGCCGAGCGCCGACGGCCCGCAGGCCGGTGCCGCGGCCGCCGGCGCCGCGGGTGCGATGAGCACCGTCGCCGCGGTGATCGCGACCGCGATCGCGAGTATCCCACCGGTCGATCGACCGGGCGATCGACCATCCCCCATCGGACGAGTGTGACAGCAACCGGTCCCGTTGTCACTCGTTCGTCTCCTGCCGTCCGGGAACCGTCGGCGGTGGGAGCGGATTCATGGCGGTGCCCCGGCACCGTCGCTCGATGAACGCCGCCAGCTCGATCAACGACTCCTCGGCCGCGGCCTCGTCGATCGTGTCGATCGCCGCGGCGTCGTCGCTCGTCAGGGCGACGAGCCGCGCCAACACGACGTCGAAGTCGGGACGGATCTCGGCGGGGACGTCGTCCGCGATGTCGACGTAGACCTCCGTCAGCTCCTGCAACGTGGGGTCGTCACCCGTGTCGTCGAGGGCGAGCATCGTGCGACAGAACGGCGAGTCGTCGACCGGGACCGCCGGCTGGACCTCGTCGTCGGCGGCGATCGGCAGCGGTCGGGTCGGCCCCGTCGGCACGTCGTCCCCGTCGTCGTCGGTGCACGCCGGCGTCGCCATCGAGAGCGCGAGCGGCACGACCACGACGGCCATCGTCACGGACCGGCGGGAACGGCGCAGCACCATCGCGGACGAGTGTGACACGGATGACACACCGGACCCAGGCGTCCGTTTCGTCAGGTCGGGTTACCGAGCGGTACGTTCGGGTCCATGAGCGCCACCGAGATCGTCACCACCGAGGAGCAGCGGGTCGACGCGCTCGTCGACGACCTGTTGGAGAACTTCCCCCCGAAGAGCACCGAGCCGAAGGTGTTCCTCGGCGAGCAGTTCGACCGGGGGCTCGCGTGGGTGCACTTCCCCGAGGGCCACGGTGGCCTGGGGCTGAACCCGAAGCTGCAGAAGGCGATCAACGAGCGGGTCTTCGCGGCCGGTGGCCCGAATCCGATGTACCGCAACCCGATCGGCCACGGCATGTGCGGCCCGACCGTCGTGGTGTGGGGGAGCGAGGAGCAGAAGCAGCGCTACCTGCGGCCGCTGTTCACGGGCGAGGAGATCTGGTGCCAGCTGTTCTCCGAGCCGGGCTCGGGTTCCGACTTCGCCGGGCTGTCGTCGAAGGGTGTCGAGGACGGCGAGGAGTGGATCGTCAACGGCCAGAAGGTCTGGACGACGCTCGCCCACCTGTCGAAGTGGGGCCTGCTCGTGGTCCGCACCGACCCCGACGCCGTCAAGCACGCCGGCCTCACCGCGTTCGTGGTCGACATGGAGGCACCCGGCGTGGAGATCCGGCCGCTCCGTCAGATGACCGGTGAGGCCGAGTTCAACGAGGTGTACTTCACCGACACGCGGATCCCCGAC
>SKSP01000488.1 GCA_007122945.1 Ilumatobacteraceae bacterium
CGTGGTCGAACGAGCTGTCGTGGTCGAACGAGGTGTCGTGGTCCTGGGTGACGGTCATGTCGGCCTCCTTGCGTTGTTGGTCGACCATCACGCTGCGGATGTCCGCTCGCGCCGCGCTCGCGGGCGGCTCGCGCGGCACGACGCCCGCCGCGCGATCCGGGCGCGAGCGCCGTGTCAGCGCTGGTCGTCACCGTGGTCGACACCGAAATCAACCAGGAAGGAACCCACCATGACCACCACCATGACCACCACCGGGACCACCACCGGGACCAGCACCCGTCCCTCCCCCGGAGAGGAACAGCTCACCGACGAACTGCTCGAGCCGTTCCGCGCCAGGGCCGCCGATTCCGACGCGGCCAACACCTACTTCACGAAGGACCTGGCGGTCCTCCGCGCGACCGGCTATCTCGCCGCGGCGGTGCCCGAGCACCTCGGCGGCTGGGGCCTCGACGTCTCCCGGCTCGCCGCCGTGCAGCGGCGCATCGCCCACTACGCACCGTCGACCGCGCTCGCGATGTGCATGCACCACTACTGGGTGGGCATCGCCGCCGAGTTCGAGCGGATGGGCGACGACTCGTGCCGCTGGGTCCTCGAGGAGGCGGTCCGCGGGACGGTCTTCGCGGCCGGCCACGCCGAGGCCGGCAACGACCTTCCCGTCGTCATGTCGACCGCGACCGCGCGACGGGTGGACGGTGGCTACCGGTTCAGCGGCCACAAGATGTTCGGGTCGAACGGTCCCGTGTGGGGTTTCCTCGGCGCCCACGCGCTCGACGCGTCCGACCCCGACAACCCCGTGATCGTCCACGGGTTCGTGCGGCGCGACGATCCGGGCGTGAACATCCGCGAGACGTGGGACACGCTCGGGATGCGCCCGTCGCAGAGTCACGACACGATCCTCGACGACGTGTTCGTGCCCGACGAGCGGATCGGCCGCATCACGCCGGCCGGTGACGAGACCGACCCGTTCATGTTCTTCATGAACATCTGGGCGCTCGGTCTGTTCAGCAACGTGTACGTCGGTATCGCCGAGCGTGCGCTCGAGCTCGCCGTCGCCTCGGCCACCACCAAGCGCTCGGTGGTCATCCCCCGCAGCACCTACGCCCACAATCCGATGGTCCAGCACCAGGTCGCCGAGATGTTCCTCGAGCTGCAGGCCGGGCGGGCGACGCTCGACCGGATGCTCGACGACTTCCTCGCCGGCGTCGACCACGGCGTCATGTGGGGCGCCCACATCACCTCGGCGAAGTGGCGAGCCGTCGAGTCGGCCAAGCGGGTGGTCGACATCGCCCTCGACGTGAGCGGCGGCGCGGGGATGTTCCGCGGCAACGAGCTCGAGCGCCTCTACCGCGACGTCCGGTGCGGCGGGTTCCACCCGGCGAACGACGCGCTCACCCACGAGGCCGTGGCGAAGGCCGTCCTCGGGATCGACCCGGCCGGTCCGCGCTGGTGAGAGTCCCACACACGTTTCGGCTGCAGATCGTCGCAGGCCCTGAGACGAATGGCAGCCGAGACGTGTTCGGGAGTCGGCACGTCACCTCCCGGCGCGACGCCGGGAGCGCGGCTCACGTCGGGAGGTGCTCGTCGAGCGCGGCCGTCGCACGTGCGGTGGCGGCCGCGTCGTCGAGCTCCGACCCGATGGTGACGAGACGTTCGAGCTCCGCGACGCCGAGGCGCTCGGCCAGGGTCGAGCGCAAACGGTCCAGCAGGGTCGCGTCGTCGCCGAACACCTCGTGGCCGTGACGGGGGGCGGTCACCGCACCGAGGAGCATGGCCGCCGTCTCGTCGATGCCGCAGCGGACGAGGAGCTCGGTGACGGTCCGCAACGCGGTCCACAGCGGGGAGACCGCCTCGTCGCGCTGCATCAGCGGGAGCAGCCAGCGGTACTCGGCCGCCGCTCGCGCCGGATCGCCGTGGCGCACCTCGAGCGAGGCGAGCGATGCTCCGGCCACCGCCTCGACGAAGGCGGCGCCCGACGCGCGCGCCACCTCGACGGACCGGGCCAGCCGGGACCGCGCCAGATCGGGATCGGTCACCAGCACCGCCTCGCCGGCGCCGTACCAGCACCAGGCCTGGCCGACCGGGCAGTCGGCGGGGAGCAGCTCGCCGACGAGGCGGCCGGCGCGCTCGGTGGCTTCGGGGTCGTGTCGGTAGCCGTACGCCGCGGTCAGCGTCGCTCCGGTCTCGGAGCGCCACAGCGGGTCGTCGCTCCCCGGCGGCGTGTCGAGCGCCTCGTGGTAGAGCGCGATCGACTCGTCGAGCCAGCCGCTCACCCCGATGAGTGTCCCGCGCATGTCGAGCACGAAGTAGGGGACGTCCACCCCGAGTCGGTGCGCCTCGCTGACCGCGGCGTCGAGGAGGCGACCGGCCGTCGGCAGGTCGCCCGCCTTCCACGCCCCGAGCGCGGCGATGCCGTACATCGACGGCCCGCTGGGGTGGTCGGACCGCACGGCTGCCTCGGCCACCTCGTGCGCCCACGCGAGCGGGTCGGGGATCATCGCGTGGAACGCCGGGTCGCGCACCGCGGTGCACAGGCGTGCCGCCAGGTCGAGGTCGCCGTCGGCCATCGCCGTCCGGAACGCGTTGCGCAGGTCGGGGACCAGCGTCCGCGAACGGGCGAACGCCTCGGCGGCGTGCACGGTCCGCACCGCCCGGGCGATCTCCTCCGCGACGACCGTGAGACGCCGGGCGTGCCGCTGCGCCAGTTCGTGCCGGGTGGCCTCGTCGGTGAGCCGGGCGGCGACGAACTGGCGCACGGGTTCGAGCAGCACGAACCGGTCCTCGGCCCGCTGCACGAGGGACCGCTCGACGAGCTCGGCGAGCAGCTCGGTGACCTCTGGCGTCGGGCGGTCCACGACGGCGGCTGCGTCGGCCGCGGCGAACGGTGAGGCGAACACCGACAGCGCGATCAGCAGCTCGCGATGCTCCGCGTGGAGCAGCTCGAACGACCACGTCAGCGCGGCGGCGATGGAGCGGTGGCGGGGGACCGCCCGCCGCCCGCCGCTCAACAGGCGCAGGCTGTGGTCCAGGCCGTCGCGGATCTCGTCGAGGCGCAGCGACGACAGGCGGTTGGCGGCGAGCTCGATCGCGAGTGGCAACCCCTCGAGCCGCCGGCAGATCTCGGTCACGACCGGCCGCGTCGCTGCGTCCAGCTCGATCCGGACCCCGACGTCGCGGGCTCGCTCGACGAACAGCCCGAGCGCCGGCGGGGGCGCGTCGGCGGGTGCGTCGGCACGTGTGTCGTCGGTGTCCGCCTCCTCGTCGTCCCAGCGGAGCGGCGGCACCGTGACGAGCGCCTCGCCGGCCACCGCCAGCCGTTCTCGGCTGGTCGCGAGCACCCGGAGTCCCGACGATCGGGGGACGGCATCCTCCACCAGGGGCGCGACGTCGTCGAGCACGTGTTCGCAGTTGTCGAGCACGAGCAGCGTCACCTCGTGACCGACCAGGCCGGCGATCCGGTGGCCGGCCGACACACCCGCCCGTGGTTCGACGCCCATCGCGGCGAGCACGTCGGTGTCGGCCGTCCCCGGCGAGCTGCCCGCCAGCTCCGCGAAGCACACCCCGCCCGGGAACCGCGGCGCGAGGCGGGTCGCGGCGTCGATCACCAGGCTCGTCTTGCCGACGCCGCCGGTGCCGACGAGTGTCACCACCCGCGACCGCTCGAGGGCCTGGTCGATCCCCTCCGCGAGCGATGCCCGGCCGATCAGTGGCCGGGCCAGCAGCGGTGGCCGGCAGCGATCGTCGGGCACCGTGAGCCGCGTCGAAGCGGAGGCCGCCGCGGTGTCCGCCGCGACCGGTGGCCGGGCCGTGATCGCCGTGTCGGTCCCGGCGAGGATGTCGTCGTTCAGCGACCGCAGGTGGCCGGACGGATCGATGCCGAGCTCGTCGGCCAGTCGTCGTCGGAAGCCGTCGAACGTGCGCAGCGCGTCGGCCCGCCGCCCGGTCGCGACGAGCGCTCGCATCAGCAGCTCGCGGGGCCGCTCGCGCAGGGGCTGGCGGGCGACGAGCGACTCGGCATCGGGCACGATCTCGTCGGCCCGATCGAGGTCGAGCAGGGCCGCGAGCCGCTCCTCCTCGGCCCGTAACCGCAGCTCCTGCAGCCGGTGTGACTCGATGTCCGCGTCGTCCACCTCGTCGAGGTCGTCGAAGGGACGGCCCCGCCACGTCGCGATCGCCGTCTCGAGCTCGGCGAGGGCCGCGGTCGGGTCGTCGACGCGGCGGGCGGCCCCGCGCGAGACCGCCGCTTCGAACTCGTCGACGTCGACCGCGATGCCGTCGGTGCGCAGCCGGTAGCCGGGCGGCTGATGGTCGATCGCGACGCCCGGTAGACGTCGACGGAGCCGGAACACGTGGGTGTGGACGCCGGCGGCATGGTCGTCGGGGAGTCGGTCGGGCCACAGCACCTCGGCGAGCGCGTCGACGGACACCACCTGGCCGCGGTGCAGCAGCAGCGCAGCGAGGAGCCGCCGTTGGAGCGCTCCCGTCGGCGTCCGGTCGACGCCGTCGGGGCCGGTCACCCCGAGCGGTCCGAGGACGGCGCACCGCACCGACGGCCCTGCAACGGTCACGCCCTCGAGCGCCTGCTCGGTCACGGCCATGACGCTATTGGACGTACGCTCGGTGATCGACGAAGCATTCCAGCGCGACCTCGTCGCGGAA
>SKSP01000001.1 GCA_007122945.1 Ilumatobacteraceae bacterium
CCGGGTTGCCGGCGGAGCACGTCGCGCCACAGGTCGGCGGGCTCGGTGCTGAACAGGTCGTCGGCCTCGGTGTCGAGCACCAGCCACGACCCGGACTCGATCTCGGCCTCGAGCTGACCGGGGCCCCAGCCGGCGTAGCCGCGGAAGACGCGCACCGCTTCGAAGGCACCGGCGACGATCGCCGGGTCGACCGACAGGTCGGCCGAGACCACGTGGCCGACGATCGGGGAGTACTCCTCGGTCGGTTCGTCGATCGGCGCGTGCGTGCGCGCCAGGGCGATCAGCGCATCGGGTTCGACGGGGCCGCCGGCGAACACGGCGCCCGGCTCGACCTGCAGGTCGGACCACCGGTCGAGGGGCTCGCCGAGCTCCTCGTCGGTCGGGCGGTTGATGATGACCCCGAGCGCGCCCTCGTGGTGGTGCTCGAGCATGAACACGACCGCGTGGTCGAAGTTCGGGTCCTCCAGCGGTGGGGTCGCGACGAGCAGCCGGCCCTTGGTCGGTGAGGTCCCGGGGATCACGCCACCAGTGTGCCGTGCGCCGGGCCCGCCGTCACACCCGGTACCGCGGACGACCATGGGGTTGCATGACAATTCGCAGCATCGTATGATCATGCGTCATGGTTCGTGTCGGCATCATCGGTGCGTCGGGGTTCACCGGCGTCGAGCTGCTCCGCCTCGCCGCGCTGCACCCCGAGCTCGAGGTCGTGCTCGCCACTGGTGACTCGATGGCCGGGACGACGGCTCGCGAGCTGTACCCGTCGCTCGCGGCGGCGTACCCGGACCTCGTCTACGAGGCGTTCGACCTCGATCGGGCGCTCGGACTGGGGCTGGACCTGGTGTTCCTCGGCCTCCCGCACGAGGCCAGCCTCGAGCTCGCGCCCGAGCTCGTCGACCGGGTCGGGTGCGTGGTGGATCTCTCCGCCGCGTACCGGCTGCGCGACGCCAGCGCCTACCCCCGGTACTACGGGTTCGAGCACACCCGGCCCGAGCTGCTCGCCCGGGCGGTCTACGGCCTCCCCGAGCTGCACCGCTCCGAGCTGGCCGGCGCGTCGCTCGTCGCCACACCGGGGTGCTACGTCACCGCGGCGACGCTCGCGCTGCAGCCGCTCGTCGCCGCCGGTGCGGTCGAGCCGTCGGGGCTCGTCGTCGACGCGGCCAGCGGGGTGACCGGTGCCGGTCGAGCGGCCAAGGAGTCCACCAGCTTCACGACCGTCGACGAGAACTTCGTCGCGTACGGCCTGCTCGACCACCGGCACACGCCCGAGATGGAGCAGGAGATCGGTGCGCAGCTGCTGTTCACCCCGCACCTCGCGCCGATGAACCGGGGGATCCTGGCCACGTGCTACGGCCGACCTGCCGATCCGGCCGTCACGACCGAGCAACTGCTCGACGTCTACCGGGAGCGCTACCGCGACGAGCCGTTCGTGGTCGTCGATCCGGCGAGCCCGTCCACCAAGGCGACGCTCGGTGCGAACACGGTCCACCTCACCGCACGGGCGGACCCGCGGACCGGCGTCGTGATGGCGATCGCCGCGCTCGACAACCTCACGAAGGGGGCCTCGGGCGGGGCTGTCCAGGCCGCCAACGTCGCGCTCGGCCTGGACGAGACCGCCGGGCTCCCCACGGTCGGGGTGGCGCCGTGATCGAGGTCGCCACCCAGAAGGTCGCGACCCTCGTCGAGGCCCTGCCCTACATCCGGCGCTTCGCCGGCAAGGTCGTCGTCGTGAAGTACGGCGGCAACGCGCTCGCCGGGACGAGCGACCACGACGCGCTCGCGCTGTTCGCCGAGGACATCGTGCTGATGCGGCTGGTCGGCATCCGACCGGTCGTGGTGCACGGGGGTGGGCCCCAGATCAGCCACCTGATGGAGCGCCTCGGCAAGGTCACCGAGTTCCGCGACGGCCTCCGGGTGACCGACGCCGAGACCGTCGACATCGCCCGCATGGTCCTGATCGGCCAGGTCAACCCGCAGATCGTGGCGGCGATCAACGTGCACGGCAACTACGCCGTCGGCGTCAGCGGCGAGGACGCCGGCCTGATCCGCGCCGTCGCCCGCTCGCCCGAGCTGGGATTCGTCGGCGACGTCACCGCCATCGACCCGGCGATCCTGCACGGCCTCATCCGCGACGAGTTCGTCCCCGTCGTCGCCACGGTCGGCACCGACGGCAGCGGTCAGGCGTACAACATCAACGCGGACACGGTCGCGGGCGCGATCGCGGAGTCGCTCGCCGCCGAGAAGCTCGTCTACCTCACCGACATCGAGGGCCTCCGGCGCGACGTCGCCGACGCGGCCAGCCTGATCCGCCAGACCACCGCCGACGAGCTCGAGGCGCTCGTGCGCCACGGCACGATCGCCGGCGGGATGATCCCGAAGGTCACCAGCTGCATCCGGGCCGTCCGCAACGGCGTCGATCGCGCCCACATCCTCGACGGCCGGATCGCCCACGTGCTGTTGCTCGAGCTGTTCACCGACGCCGGGATCGGCACGATGATCGCGCCGGCCGGCATCCCGACACCGGAGGTACCCAGATGAGCGTGCACGGATTCGACACCCGAGGGCTCGAGCACTGCCCGTTCATGCCCGTGTTCGGGCCGCCCGCACTCAGTCTCGTGCGTGGCGACGGGACCGAGGTGTGGGACAGCCACGGTACCCGCTACCTGGACTTCCTCGCCGGGATCGCGGTCGTGTCGCTCGGCCACGCCAACACGGTGATCGCGGATGCCATCGCGACCCAGGCCCGGACGCTCGTGCACGTCAGCAACTTCTTCACCAATCCGGCTGCGACCGACGCCGCGATCGCCGTCGACGAGCTGCTGGAAGCCGCCACCGGTCACGGCGGGCAGATCTTCTTCACGAACTCCGGTGCCGAGGCCAACGAGTGCGCGATCAAGCTCGCCCGGAAGCACGGCGGCCGGGGCCGTCACACGGTCGTCAGCACGTTCGGGAGCTTCCACGGCCGAACGCTCGCGACGCTCGCCGCCACCGGGCAGCCGACCAAGCACGAACCCTTCCAGCCGATGCCGGAGGGCTTCCGGCACGTCGCCTGGGGACAACTCGACGCGATGCGGCAGGCCGTCGACGGATCGGTCGCCGCGGTGCTCGTCGAGCCGATCCAGGGTGAGGGCGGTGTGGTGCCGGCGCCCGACGGCTACCTGGCCGGGATCCGTGAGTTGTGCGACCGGACCGGGGCGCTGATGATCGTCGACGAGATCCAGACCGGGTTCGCCCGCACCGGCGAGTGGTTCGGGTTCGAGCACGCCGGGGTGGCGCCCGACGTCGTCACGCTCGCCAAGGCGATGGGCAACGGCATGCCGGTCGGTGCGTGTTGGGCCCGCCGGGAGGTCGCCGCCGTGTTCTCGCCCGGCGACCACGGCAGCACCTACAGCGGGACGGCCCTCGCGACGGCGGCGGTGTCGGCCGTGGTCGCGGAGATGCGCCGGCTCGACGCGCCACGCCTCGCCCGTGAGCGAGGGGCGACGCTGCGCGACCGCCTCGCGGGCGTCGGCGGTGTCGTCGGCGTCCGCGGCGCCGGACTCCTGCTCGGCGTCGAGCTGGCCGGGGGGCTCGTCGCCGCCGACGTCGTCGACGAGGCGCGGCACCGGGGCCTGATCGCCAACGCGGTGACGCCCGACACCGTCCGGTTGGTGCCCCCGCTCACCGTGACCGACGGCGAGATCGACGAGGCGGTGGCGATCCTCGCGGCGGCGATCGACGCGTCGCGTGCCACCGCCGACGAGAGGGCACCGTCGTGAGTCGCAGTCTGCTCGACGTCACCGACCTCGCTCCGGCCGAGGTCGCGCTCGTGCTCGACCTCGCCGAGCGCCCGATCGAGTCGCTCGGCCGACCGCTCGCCGGGCAGGGCGCGGCACTGCTGTTCGAGAAGCCCTCCAACCGGACCCGACACTCGATGGAGATGGCCGTCGTGCAACTCGGCGGACATCCCGTGACGACCCGCGGCGAGGAGGTCGGCATCGACGCACGCGAGTCGGCCGAGGACATCGCCCGCATCCTCGCCGGCTACCACGCCGTGCTCGCGGCCCGGGTGTTCGACCACGCCGTGCTCGACCGGATGGCGGCGGTGGTCGACGTGCCGGTCGTCAACATGTTGTCCGACCGGTCGCACCCGCTCCAGGCGTTCGCCGACGCGCTCACCATGCGCCAGCTGCTCGGTCCGTTGACGGAGCGCACCGTCGCCTGGGTGGGCGACTACAACAACGTGGCCCGCTCGCTCGGGGAGATCGGCGCCGCGCTCGGGATGCACCTGCGCTACGCCTGCCCGCACGGGTTCGGGGCCGACGACGCCGAACTGGAGCGGCTCACGCTGCTCGGCGCGGCGTCGGTCGAGCAGACCGATCGGCCGGCCGAAGCGGTGCTGCGGGCCGACGCGGTCCACACCGACACCTGGGTGTCGATGGGTCAGGAGGACGACAAGGCCGAGCGGCTCGCCGCGTTCGAGGGGTTCCGCGTGGACGCGCCGCTGATGGCCCGAGCCGCCGACGGCGCGGTCTTCATGCACTGCCTCCCCGCGTACCGGGGCGTCGAGGTGGCCGCCGAGGTGATCGACGGTCCCCAGAGCGCGGTCTTCCAGCAGGGTCACAACCGGCTCCACGCCGCCCGCGGCGTGCTGGCGTTCCTCGCCGGGGTCGCGCC
>SKSP01000397.1 GCA_007122945.1 Ilumatobacteraceae bacterium
CACGACCACCGGGGCGATCGTGACCGAGCAACTCGTACGGCGCTTCGGTGACGAGACGGCCGTCGACCGACTCGACCTCGAGGTGCGCGACGGGGAGATCTACGGCTTCCTCGGGCCGAACGGCGCCGGGAAGTCGACCACGGTCCGGATGCTGTGCACGCTGCTGTCGCCGACCTCCGGACGCGCGGTCGTCGCCGGGGCCGACGTCGCCACGCAGCCCGACGTCGTGCGGTTCCGGATCGGCGTGGCGCTCCAGGACGTCGCGCTCGATCCGCGCCAGACCGGCATCGAACTGCTCCGCCTGCAGGGACGCCTGTACGGGCTGACCCGCCACGAGGTCGACCGTCGACTCGCCGAGCTGAGCGGGCTGATCGAGCTCGGCGACGCGCTCGGTCGCCCCATCGCGACGTACTCGGGAGGCATGTCACGCCGTCTCGACCTGGCGGCCGCGCTCATCCACGATCCGGACGTGTTGTTCCTCGACGAGCCCACCACCGGGCTCGACCCGGTCAGCCGCACGCGGGTGTGGGACGAAGTACGGCGTCTGAACTCCGAGCTCGGGGTCACGGTGCTCCTCACGACGCAATACCTGCAGGAAGCCGACGAGCTCGCCCACCGGGTCGGGATCATCGACCGCGGCCGACTGGTGGCCGAGGGTTCGCCCGACGAGCTGAAGCGCAGCATCGGCGACGACGTGATCGTCGCCCGACTCGACGGACCCGGCGCCGGAGCGGTCGAGCAGGTCCGCACGTTGGCCGGGGTCAGCGGCGTCGAGATGCACGGCGACGAGATGGTCGTCACCGTGGCCGACGGCGCGGCGACGATCGGCCGGGTCGCCGTCACCCTCCACGCCTGCGGCGCTCCGCTGCGCGACCTGACGCTGCGGACGCCGACGCTCGACGACGTGTTCCTCGAGCTGACCGGCAGCCACATCGTCGTCGCCGAGGACGCGGCCGGCGACAACGCCCCCGCCGACGAAGGGAGCCCCCGATGACCAGCAGGACGACCCGCACGACGCGGGTCGAACCCGAGACCACCCGGGTGCAGGCGCGACACGCCGGCTTCGTCCACGACGTCGTCTCGATCGCCGGCCGGGCGCTGCGGGCCCTCCCTCGCGACCTCGAAGCCGTCGTCCCACCCGTGTTCATCGCGATCTTCTTCTTCGTCGTCAACATCGCCACGCTGCAACGCCTGACCGAGGGTGCCATCGCCGGGTTCGAGTACGCCTCGTTCATGATGGCGACCGCGGTGCTGCTCGGCGTGACCGGCGTGTCGCGCGCGCCAGCGCTCGTCATCGACGTCCAGAACGGCTACTTCGAGCGGCTCCTGCTCACCCCGGTTCGCCGCTCGGCGATCCTGCTCGGCCACATGCTCGCCGACGTCGCCGTCGCCGCCGCGCTGACCGTCCCCGTGATGGGGCTCGGCGTCGCGTTGGGCGTCCGGTTCGAAGCGGGTGTCCTCGGCGTGATCGCCTTCGTCGCGCTCGCCGCGCTGTGGAGCCTCGCGTTCGCCGGGTTCGGCTACGCGATCGCCCTGAAGACCGGCAATCCGGCCGCGGTCAACAGCACGTTCCTGCTGTTCTTCCCGTTCCTGTTCCTCACGTCGTCGTACGTCCCCCGCGACCAGCTCAGCGGCTGGCTCGACACGGTCGCCGGCTTCAACCCCGTCACGTACCTCCTCGCCGGGCTCCGCTCGCTCACGACCGAGGGTTGGCAGTGGAGCGATCTCGGCGCGGCGTTGGTCGCCCTCGGCCTCGTCGGCGCGTTGAGCACGACGCTCTGCTTCGCCGCCCTGCGCGGTCGGCTCCGGCTCGACTGACGGCGCGGATTCGGCGACGTCAGCCGGGATCGCCGGTGAACTCGCGCCGCTCGACCATCACGAGCCAGTTCCCGGAGTTGTCGCGGAACACGGCCTCCACGCCGTACGGGCGATCGGCCGGCTCCTGCAGGAACTCGACGCCGAGGTCGCGCAGCTCCCGGAACGTCGCGTGGCAGTCGTCCGTGGCCAACCCGACCGCGCCGAGGCTGCCCTTGGCGAGCATCCGCCGGAACTGCTCGGCGTCCTCGTCGTCGAGCGGCGGACCCGGGCGCATCAGGGTCAACTCGAGCTCCGGTCGCGCGGGATGACGGACCGTCACCCACCGGTACCCGTCGCCCATCGAGACGTCGGTCGCCTCTTCGAACCCGAGCGTGTCGATGTAGAAGGCCTTGGCCTCGTCCTGGTCGGTGACCCACACGGTCACGAGGGAGACGTTGGTGATCATGCCGGCAACGTACCGACCGCGTCGCCGTCGGTGCTTCTCCCGTCTTGCTCTCCTCCGGGTCGCTCCCCGCCGACCGACGCCGATGGCGTGGCCGGCCAGCGGTCGACCCCGCGCATGAACAAGAAGCATCCCGGGACGCGCGGACCGCCGCTCGCCGCCCACCGGTCGCGGTACTCCGACGGGGACTCACCGACGAGCTCGCGAAAGCGCGACGAGAACGACCCGAGACTCGTGTAGCCGACCAACATGCACACCTCGGTCACGGTCAGGTTGGCGGACCGCAACAGATCCTGGGCTCGCTCGATCCGCCGCCGGGTCACGTACCGCATCGGCGACTCGCCGTAGGTCCGCGCGAAGCACCGGGCGAAGTGGTGGCGCGACACGGCCGCCGCCGCGGCGAGCGCGTCGAGGTCGAGCGGCTCCGCGAAGTGACGGTCGGCGAGATCACGGGCCCGGCGCAGGTGTGGCAGCAACGACGACGGAACGGTCCGGGCCGGTGCGCGTCCGCTCGCTCCCACCCGATCGACGCTATCGACGGCCATCGGGCTGCTCCTGGCGATGAACCCACTCGGCGACCCGGGTGCGCCGGCCCGACGTGAGGGTCACGACATCGTCGTCGAGCCGATGTGCACGTCGGTGGTCGGTCACTCCCGCGACGAGAGCGCGGCGGCGAGCTCGGCGAGATGTGCTCCCAGCTCCTCGGGTGCCTCGAGGAACACCTCGTGGTCGGTGGCGATCTCGTGGACCGAGGCACCGACCGCTGCCGCCATGCTCCGCTGCATGTCGGGCTCGACCATCGTGTCGCGCGTCGCGACCACGTAACCCACCCGGCCCGTCGGGACCGACGCACCCGGCCAACCCTCTCGCATCGCAGCGATCCCCTGCTCGCGCTGCGTGACCTCCAGGGTGGCACGGAACTCGTCACGCTCGTCCTCGGGCGCCGCGGCAGCCATGACGTCGAAGTCGAGCCGGCACAGCCCTGGCGAAGCATCCACGATCAGCCCCTCGAATCCCTGCCAGGGATCCTCGACGTCGGGGTCGTCGAACGGATCCGAACCGAAGAACAGCTCGAGCAGCGACTGACCCGGCTCGAGCACCACCGCGGCGACGTACGCGAGGGCCACGTCGGGGCGCCGATCGCGCACCAGGCCGATGGTCGCACCGCCGAACGAGTGCCCGACCACCAACGTCTCGCGGTCCCGCTCGGGCGGGCCCAGCTCTGCGATCACGGCGTCCGCATAGTCGCCCAGGCCTGCATCCGGATCGGTGCAGGGGAGGTCGACGATCGCCACCTCGTGGCCGGCGTCGGCGAGGAAGGGCTCGACCGGGGCGAGCTCCTGTGGCGTGCCGAACGCTCCGTGGACGAGTACGACGCGTGCCATCTCGTGTCTCCTTCCGGTCGTCATCCAGGACGTCCCCAGGCTAGGACGTCCGTTCAGCGCAGGTCGACGGTCTCGACGAGGTGGGTGAGCTTGGCCGGGTTGCGCAGGATCCGTACGGCGACGACACGGCCATCGGCGACGTCAGCGCCGGCGACGAGCGGGCCGTCCGGCAAGCCGAACACCACGACCGCCTCGCCGTTCACCGACCCGATCTCGACCCCGAGGTCCGCTCCACCGGCGGCGGCCCGCGACGCCAGGTTGCTCAACAGTCGCGCCACCCGCGACGCGCCGACCACGGGTCGCCGGGCGGCCTTCCGGTCGGGCCCGCCGTCGCTCACCAGCACCACGTCGGTGTCGAGCAGCTCGAGCACGGCGTCGATGTCGCCGGACGCCGTCGCAGCCAGCAGCGCCGCCAGGACGTCGGGCCCGGCCGGCGCCACCTCGGGCGGTCGGGCGCTGCGCACCTTCCGGCGTGCCCGGCTCGCGATCTGACGGCAGTTCTCCTCGCTCTTGCCGACCGCGGCCGCGATCGTCGAGTAGGGCTCGCCGAACACGTCGGCGAGCAGGAACACCGCCCGCTCGGTCGCCGACAACGCATCGAGCACCACCAGGAACCCGAGCGTGAGCGACTCGGCCTGCTCGGTCGCGACGGCCGGATCGTCCGCGACGAGCGCCACCGGCTCGGGGAGCCACGGGCCGACGTAGTCCTCCCGTCGTCGAGCGAGGGTTCGGATCCGGTCGAGCGCCAACCGCGTCGTCGCCGTCGTCAGCCACGCGGCCGGGTTGTCGACCGCGTCGCGATCGGTCCGCTGCCACCGGATCCAGGCGTCCTGGACGACGTCCTCCGCGTCGGCCAACGAGCCGAGCATCCTGTACGCCAACCCCAGGAGGCGGGGACGCTCCGCATCGAAGGGGTCGCGACCGCTCACGACACCCCCGTCGGGTCGTCCGCCCGGGCGCGCACCGTCCGGACCTCGGCCGCGGCGCGCCGACCCG
>SKSP01000456.1 GCA_007122945.1 Ilumatobacteraceae bacterium
CCGCCGTCACCGCGGTGCCGCTCGCCGCGGCGATGCGCCGTCGGGGGCGTCGCCCGGGACTGTCGGCGGCGATGCTGGTCGCTGCGGCCGGGGCGCTGGTCGTGGTGCTCGGCGGCCAGCTGCGCTCGTTCCCGGTGTTGCTGGTCGGTCTGGCGCTGTTCGGTGCCGGTCAGGCCGCCACCTTGCAGGGGCGGTACGTGGCGGCCGACCTCGCGCCGCCCAGCCAACGGGCCCGCTCGATCGCCGCCATCGTCTGGATCGGCGCGCTCGGGGCGGTGGTCGGGCCGGTGCTGGCCCCGGCCGGCCGCCGCGTCGCAGCAGCACTCGGGTTGGTCGAGCTGGTCGGTCCGTACCTCGTGGGATCGCTGTTGTTCGCCGTCGCCGCGGCGGTCGTGTTCGTCCGGCTCCGGCCCGACCCGCTCGTCGTCATCGGTGGGGTCGACCCCCACGCCGAGCGGGCACGCCCACTGCGCCAGGTCCGGGTCTCGTACGGCGTCATCCGACGGTCGCCAGGCGCGCTGCTCGGGTTGGGTGCGATGGCCGGATCGCAGGCGGCGATGGTGGCGGTCATGACGATGACCCCACCGCACATGCGGGACCACGGGCACGCCGAGTTGTCGGCGTTCGTGATCGCCGTGCACATCCTGGGCATGTTCGGACTCGCACCGATCGTCGGCCGGGTGGTCGACCGGATCGGGTCGGTGCGGGCGATCGCCTGGGGAGCCGCGATCCTCGGGGTCGGCACGCTCGCGTCGGTGATCGCCGGGTACGTCCCGGCACTGATGTTCGTCGGGTTGTTCCTGCTCGGGCTCGGTTGGAACGTCGGCCTGATCGGCGGCACGACCTTGCTGACCGCGTCGGTGCCGTTCGAGGCCCGGGTGCAGGCCCAGGGCACGGGCGATCTGACCATGAGCCTGTGTGGCGCGGTCGCCGCGCTCGGTTCGGGCTTCGTGAAGACCTCGTTCGGGTTCCACGTGCTCGCCGACGCCGCCACGGTGCTCGCCGGACTGATCCTCGTCGCGGCCTGGTACGAACGCGCCCGCCAGCGCCGCCACCACCGCCCCATCCCGACCCGCCCCTGAGTGACTCTGTGTCGCTGGCTGCCGGGTCTGGCGGCACTGAGCGACTCTGTGTCGCTGGGGTGCTGATCGACCCGGGTACGGGCCCGCGCCTGAGTGACTCTGTGTCGCTGGCTGCCGGGTCTGGCGGCACTGAGCGACTCTGTGTCGCTGGGGTGCTGATGATGGGGCGGGGAACCGGGGCCGGGGGCCGGCGGGGGCGTCAGCGGAGGCGTTTGGAGAGCTCGTTGAGGCGGCGCTTCTCGTCGCCGGTCAGCGAGTCGATGCCGTTGGCGCTGATCTTGTCGAGGAGGTCATCGAGCTCGACCTGCATCGCCTGGGTGTCGGCCGTCGGGCCGGCCGGGACGGTGTCCCACGGGCCCTGCACCACGGTACGACCAGGACGCTTCGGTGCTCTCGGCGCACGCTTCCGTTGGGGCCGATCGACGGCGTCGCCACCGGGTACGGGCAACGCCGGGACGTAGCGGGCGAAGGAGGGGATCAGCCCGTAGCTACGCGCCAGGATCGCCGCCGTCGCGAGTGTCACGATCGTGAACACCATGCCCTGCGAGTCGCGCAGGCTGAGGAGCTGCAGGAACTCGAGCCCGAGGAACACGGCGCCGAGCGCCCACGCGGGGATGTTGAACAGGAAACGCGCCGTCGGGTACTGGGCGATGAAGACCAGGAACACCGAGAACTGGATCGGCCGCAGCCCGAACTGGGGCAGGTTGACGAGGGTCGCCACGACGGCGGGCACGAGTGTGAGGATCACCAGGAACCAGGCGAACTTGTTGCGGCCGAGCAGGCCTTCGACCTCGCGGCCGAAGTACCAGAAGATCGCCAGCATGATGATGTTCCAGAACGACACCTGGGTCGGGATCGGCCACGTGATCAGGCGCCAGAGTTGGAGCTGGAAGACCCGCTCGGGGAACAGAACGAGCGGCTCGAGCAGGCCGGGGTCGATCGCCCACACGAACATCGAGACGATGCACAGCAGCGTCACGAGCACCGTGGTGGTCACGTCGATCTGGCCGAGCCGGAACCACGGCTGGCCGCCGTGTCTCCGTTCGGGCATCGGGAGCGAGAAGCGGCCGGCCATCGGCCCCAACCGTATCCTGGGAACCGCATGGTGATGCGTCCCCCGGCCGGCACGATCCCGGATCAACCCGGCTCCTACCAGTTCAAGGACGCCCACGGTCGGGTCATCTACGTGGGCAAGGCGGCCAACCTCCGCTCGCGCCTGTCGAGCTACTTCCAGGATCCACGGAACCTGCATCCGCGCACCGCCCAGATGGTCGAGACGGCCGAGTCCGTCGAGTGGACCATCGTGCGCAACGAGGTCGAGGCACTGATGCTCGAGTACTCGCTCATCAAGCAACACCGACCGCGCTTCAACGTCCGCCTGCGCGACGACAAGAGCTACCCGTACCTCGCGGTGACGGTCGACGAGCAATGGCCGCGCGCGATGGTGATGCGCGGCCGCAAGCGCAAGGGCACCCGTTACTTCGGCCCCTACGCCCACGCCTACGCCATCCGCGACACGCTCGATCTGCTGTTGCGCAGCTTCCCGGTCCGCACGTGCTCGCCGTCGAAGTTCAACCAGCACCACCGGCTCGGGCGGCCGTGCCTGCTGTTCCACATCGAGAAGTGCGCGGGCCCCTGCGTGGGCGAGATCGACGAGATGCCGTACCGCCAGCTCGTGACCGAGCTGTGCGATTTCCTCGACGGCGACACCGACGAGATCGTCCACCGGCTCGAGGCCGAGATGAAGGTGGCGGCCACCGACCTGGAGTTCGAGCGGGCGGCGCGCCTGCGCGACCGCCTCCACGCGGTGCGGCGCGCCATCGAGAAGCAGCAGATGGTCGCCGACCGCGACGAGGACGTCGACGTGATCGGCATCGCCCAGGACGAGCTCGAAGCGGCCGTGCAGGTGTTCTTCGTCCGGAAGGGCCGGATGGTCGGTCGCAAGGGATTCGTGCTCGACAAGGTCGAGGCACTCACCCCGGGTGGCCTCGTCGACCGCATCCTCGAGCACCTCTACGGCGACGAACCGGTCACCGGCGTGCCCAAACAGGTGCTCGTCCCCGTCGCCGCCGAGGACCTGGCCACCTACGAGGAGTGGCTCGCCCACCTGCGCGGGTCACGGGTGCAGATCCGTGTCCCCCAGCGCGGCGACAAGCGCTCGCTGATGGAGACCGTGACCAAGAACGCCACCGAGGAGTTCAACCGGCACAGGCTCAGGCGGGCGAGCGACCACAACACCCGCAGCCGGGCGCTCACCGAGCTGCAGGACCTGCTCGGCCTGCCCGAGGCACCGCTGCGCATCGAGTGCTACGACATGGCCCATCTGCAGGGCACCGACTACGTCGGCTCGATGGTCGTGCTCGAGGACGGTCTGCCGAACAAGCGCGAGTATCGCCGGTTCAAGGTCAACGACGTGCCGGGCAACGACGACTACGCAGCGATGGAGGAGGTCCTGACCCGGCGGTTGCAGGCATACCTCGACGAGCGCGATCGTCCGGTGACCGAGCGGGGCGAGAAGCCGGGCAAGTTCGCATATCCACCACAGCTGCTCGTGGTCGACGGCGGCAAGGGCCAGATGAACGTGGCTCGTCGCGTGGTCGAGTCACTCGGGCTCGCCGACGAGATCCCGGTCGCCGGACTGGCGAAGCGGTTCGAGGAGGTGTTCGTGCCCGGACGTTCCGAGCCGGTCGAGGTGCCGCGGGGGAGCGAGGCGCTGTTCATGTTGCAGCGCATCCGCGACGAAGCCCACCGGTTCGCCAACACGTTCCACCGTGAGCGGCGTAGCAAGCGGATGACCGCCAGCTCGCTCGATGGGATCCCGGGGCTCGGCGAGGTCCGGAGGTCGAAGCTCGTGAAGGCGATGGGGGGCGTGAACGCCGTCAAGCGCGCCGAGCTGAACGAGCTCAAAGCGTTGTCGTTCCTCCCAGATGCCGTCGCGGAGGCGATCCACGCCAAGTTCCACCCGTGAGTGGCCGGCGAGGGGTCAGGCGAAGGTCGGGGCGATCTCGGCGGCGATCCGCCGGTAGTTGTCGAGCCGTTCGTCGAGCGTCTCGCCCAGCGTGAAGTCGGGCACGATCAGCTCGTCGACACCGAGTGCCACGTAGCCGTGGATGGTCTCGACGAGTTGCTCGGTCGTCCCGATCAGGGAGCGGTCGGCGGGTGCCGCGTCGCGCAGCTTCGCGGCGCGTTCCTCGTCGTCGACGAGGAACAGCAGCGCCTGGCACGATCGCCAGACGCCAGCGGGATCCCGTCCGACCGACTCGCAGGCCCGCTCGAGCGCGTCGGTCCGGTCGCCCACGGTCTCCGGTGTGCCCCACGTGTTCCACTCGTCGGCGTGACGGGCCGTGATCCGCAGCATCCGCTCCCCACCCGTGCCGACGAGGATCGGCAGGTGCTCCTGGACCGGCTTCGGCTGTGAGGGCGCGTCGGTGACCCGGAAGTGCTCGCCCTCGAACGTCGAGCGCGGCTCGTCGAGCAGCGACCGCACGATCTGGATCGCCTCCTCGAACCGGTCGACGCGGTGCTTCGGTTCGAGCAGGTCGATGCCGTAGGCGCGGTGCTCGTTGACCTGCCAACCGGCGCCGAGGCCGAGCACGAAGCGGCCGTCGGACAGGTGGTCGATGGTGGCCGCCCGGTTGGCGAGCAGCGCGGGGTGATGGACCGTGGTGGGCGAGACGAGCGGCCCGATCCGGACCCGTTCGGTCAGCGCGGCCAGCGCGGGCAGCGCGGCCCAGGCCTCGTGTGTGTCGCCGTCGGCGACGGCGCCGTCGGGCGTGTTCGGCATGTAGTGATCGGCGAACCAGACCCCGAACCACCCGTCCGCGTCGGCCATCCGGGCGGTGTCGAGGATCTCCGAGACGGGGCGAGTGGGGGAGGGCCACACGGAGAAGCGCATGGCGGCGACCCTAACCGTTGCTCACTCCAGCATGCAGGTGCCGCCCGCCGGACGGGAGGCGATCAGCTCGAAGTCGTCGTCGTTGATCTCGACCGGGAGTCCGTCCGCCGAGAGGGTGTCGTCCCAGATGTCGGCGACCACCTCGCACGCCTCGAGCGGGTCGACCTCGGACGGATCGATGTCGACCGTGAGCGTCGGCGAGCCCATCATCGAGAACACGCCGAGGCCTCGGACACTGCCGAGCTCGTCCTCGACGGGATCGCGCACCACCGAGAGGTCGTCGAACACGGCGTCCCAGGCATCTTCGTCGTAGGGGATGTCGACGGCGTCGTCGAAGCCGTCGCCGAAGTCGCTCTCGAAGCCGGTGTCCTCGAACCCGCAGACGTCGACGAGGTACCGCTCGAGCGACTCCATCGCGGCGATGAACTCGGGGTCGAACATCAGCCCGAGGGCGATGCCGAACGCGGCCGGGTCGTCCTCGTCGAGCCCGTCGAGCTGTTCGGCGAGCTCGCCGAACTTCAGCAGCGCGCTGCGGACCCCGGGGTCGGGCGCCGCCGCGGCGAGCTCGGCGAGGGCGGCGAACGCCTCGGCGTCGAGGTCGTCGTCCCCGTCGTCGAACTCGTCCTCGAGCTCCTCGAACCGGGCGCAGAACGCAGCGTCGTCGAGCGAACCGGTGGGCGTGTCAGCGGCGTCCTGGCCGTTGTCGTCGTCGCCGTCCTGGTCCCGGTCGTCGCTCGCGTCCGCCTCCGTCGGCGGGGCATCGGCCCCGTCGTCGTCCCCACCGCAGGCCGTCGTGAGTGCGAGGACCCCTGCCATCAACGCGGCGCCGAAGCGTCCGCCGTTCCGCCTGTTCATCGGCCCTCCCGAGCGTGATCGACCGCACGATGCGACCTCGTGGCGACGTTACCCCATCGGGTGGCCGGGCCGGGTGACCCGTAGCCTGCTCCCGATGCCGGTCGATCCGTCACGCGAGCTGTGGGAGACGCACGCCCGATGGTGGATCGACGGATTCACCGAGGGGGCCGACCCGGAGTACACCGAGCAGATCCTGCCCCTCGCGACGGAACACCTCGCCGGGTACGCCCGGATCCTCGATGTCGGTTGTGGCGACGGTCAGCTCGCTCGCCGACTCGCGACACCAGGCGTCTCGGTGACCGGCGTCGACCCGACGTGGAACCAGATCGCGGTGGCCGCCGAACGCGCCGGCGGACCGACCTATGCCCGGGCTGCCGCGCACGAGCTGCCGTTCCCCGATGGCCGCTTCGACGCGGTGGTGGCGTGTCTCGTGTTCGAGCACATCGACGACCTCGACGGCGCGATCGCCGAGGTGGCACGCGTGCTCGCGGACGGTGGACGCTTCGTGTTCTTCTTGAACCATCCGCTCCTCCAGACGCCCGGGAGCGGGTGGATCGACGATCAGATCGTCGACCCTCCGGAGCAGTACTGGCGGATCGGTCCGTACCTCGACGAGGTCGAGACCGTCGAGCAGGTCGAGCGGGGCGTGCACATCCGC
The DNA here is from genome assembly GCA_007122945.1 of Ilumatobacteraceae bacterium. Taxonomy (GTDB): domain Bacteria; phylum Actinomycetota; class Acidimicrobiia; order Acidimicrobiales; family Ilumatobacteraceae; genus SKSP01. Next base: position 6,491 of record SKSP01000456.1, read on the forward strand.
TTCCTGCACCGCCCGCTCAGCCGCTACGTCAACGCGCTCGCCGACCACGGATTGGTGCTCGAGCGCATGCTCGAACCATCGCCCCCACCCGGATTCCTCGACCGGGCGCCGGGCTACGCCGCGGCGGCGTCCGTGCCGCGCCTGTTGGTGCTCGTCCTCCGGCGCGCGCCCCGGTCGGCCCCCGCTCGTCGCTCCTAGCCGTACGGCGAGCGTCTGCGTCGACCGTCCCGCTCGGTCTCAGTTGGCGGTGCAGTCACCGCCCGTCGGTCGGTGCGCCCGGATGTCGGTCCCGCGCGTGGTCCCGATCTGGATCGCGAGCCCCTGGACACCGGTGATGTCGTCGAGGATCCGGGCCACCTCCTCGCAGACGATGACCATGTCGGGGTTCTGGCCGGGCTCGACGTCGACCGCGACCATCGGGGCCATGGTGCCGGGCTCGGGCATGCCCGTCACGACACCGACCGGTCCGTTGATGACGTCGCTCGCTCGGAGTGCGTCGAACACGCCGTCGAAGTCCGGCTGGCCGGCGTCGTCCGCGGGTTCCGGTGGAGCGGCGATCCCCGCGTCGGTCGTGACCGGGCGCGTCGTGACCGGGCTCGTCGTGACCGGGCTCGTCGTGACCGGGCCCGTCGTGTCCGGGCTCGTCGTGTCGGGGCTCGTCGTGATCGGTGACTCGGTGTCCGGCACGGTCACGTCGGGTGTCGTCGTCGGGACGGCGCCGTCGACCGTGCCGTCGTCGCCACCGCAGGCCGATGCCAGCAACAGCGCCATCGCGATCACACAGCCCCTCGGTCCTCGGTGCACCATGCGCGCCGGTCGTCCGGTCATGGGTCCCGCCCTTCATCCATGGCGTCCGATCGACGCCGCGATCCGTGGACCGTACCGCGCGGGACCCTGCTGCGAGCCACGACGGCGAGCCACCACGGATGACTCCACCGCGGATGACTAGGGTGCACCGCGATGGCGTCGGTCGTGTTGATCACCGGGCTCTCGGGTGCCGGCCGCTCGGGAGCAGCCGGCGTCTTCGAGGACCTCGGCTGGTACGTCGTGGACAACCTGCCGACCTCGCTCGTGCCCACCATCGTCGAGTTGGCGGCCAAGCCGGGCAGCGGGATCGACCGGCTCGCCCTGGTGTCGGGCCGTCAGCACGCCGACGTGCTCCCGCAGGTGGGGGCGATGCGCGCCGCCGGTCACGACGTCACGCTGCTGTTCCTCGACGCGGCGACGCCCGTGATCGTCAAGCGCTACGACGCGACCCGACGCCGACACCCGCTCCACGACGAGGTGGACGGACTGCTCGAGGCGATCGAGGCCGAGCGCGAGCGGCTCGCCGGGGTGCGCGACGCCGCGGATCTCGTGATCGACACCTCCGAGCTCAACATCCACCAGCTGAAGGAACGACTGCTGGCGTCGTTCGAGACGTCGGGGAGCTCCCAGCTGCAGGTGGCCGTGGAGAGCTTCGGGTTCAAGCACGGGTTGCCGTTGGACGCCGACATCGTGATGGACGTGCGCTTCTTGCCGAACCCGCACTGGGAGGACGACCTGCGTCCGTTGACGGGGCACGACCCGTCGGTGCGTGACTTCGTGCTGGAGACCGCCGTCGCGGCGTCGTTCCTCGATCGCCTCGAGGCGCTCCTTGCGGACGTGCTGCCCGCGTACCAGGCGGAGGGTCGGAGCTATCTCACGGTGGCGATCGGCTGCACCGGGGGTCGGCACCGATCCGTGGCGGTCGCCGAGGAGATCGCCCGGCGGGTGCGCGAGCGCGGCATCGCCGTGCGCACGACCCACCGCGACGTCGCCGCCTCCGGGTGAGCCGCCCGCACCCGAGGCCCGTCCGCAACGGGTTCGCTAGGGTGAACGAGTCGTCGACCCCCGATCTTCCGACGACTCGATCCTCGACGAAAGGACACCCCCGATCATGACCGTGCGTGTGGGCATCAACGGCTTCGGCCGCATCGGCCGCAACCTGTTCCGGGCGGCGACCCAGGCCGGTGCCGACATCGAGTTCGTCGCCGTCAACGATCTCGGCTCCCTCGAGACGATGGCACACCTGCTCAAGTACGACTCCGTGCTCGGCACGCTGCCCGAGGACATCAAGGCGACGAAGAACGGCATCAAGGTCGGCACGTCGGAGCTGAAGGTCCTGTCGGAGCGCGATCCGAAGCAACTGCCGTGGGGCGAGCTCGGCGTCGACGTCGTCGTCGAGTCGACCGGCATCTTCACGTCACGTGACAAGGCCGCGGCCCACCTCGCGGCCGGCGCACCGCTAGTGGTCGTCTCGGCGCCGTCGTCGGGTGCCGACGCGACGTTCGTGTACGGCGTCAACCACAAGGACTTCGACCCGAAGAAGCAGCAGGTCGTGTCGGCCGCGAGCTGCACGACGAACTGCTTCGTGCCACTCGTCAAGGTGCTCGACGACGCGTTCGGCGTCGTGAACGGCCTGATGACCACGGTCCACGCCTACACCGGCGACCAGTCGCTGGTCGACGGGCCGCACTCCGACCTGCGCCGTGCCCGTGCCGCCGCGATCAACATCGTGCCGACGAGCACGGGGGCCGCTCGGGCGACGAGTCTCGTGATGGAGTCGATGAAGGGCAAGCTCGACGGCACCGCCCTGCGCGTGCCGGTCCCGACCGGTTCGCTGACCGACTTCACCGCCAACCTGCGCCGCAAGGCGAGCGTCGACGAGATCAACGAGGCGTACGCCGCCGCCGCCAAGAAGGAGCTCAAGGGCGTCCTCCGCTACAGCGACGAGCCGCTCGTCTCGAGCGACATCGTCACCGACCCGCACTCGTGCGTCTTCGACTCGGGGCTGACCATGAGCATGGGCAAGATGGTCAAGGTCAACGGTTGGTACGACAACGAGTGGGGGTACTCGAACCGTCTCGTCGACTTCGTCGTCTACGCCGGATCGAAGAAGCGCTGACCCGGGCATGGCGAGCAGCGGCACCATCCCCACCCTGGACGACCTCGGCGATGTGGCCGGCAAGCGGGTGCTCGTCCGCACGGACTTCAACGTCCCGCTCGCGACGCACGACGATGGTCCGGCCACGATCACCGACGACTTCCGCATCCGCGCGGCGTTGCCGACGATCGAGTGGCTGACCGAGCGCGATGCCCAGGTCGTCTGCGCCAGCCATCTCGGACGCCCGAAGGGCCGACCGGACGAGCGCTACTCGATGGACCCCGTCCGCGAGCGGTTGGCCGAGCTCGCGCCGGGTGTCGAACTGCGGGAGAACCTTCGCTTCGATCCGCGCGAGGAAGCGAACGACCCGTCGTTCACCACCGAGCTGATCGACGGCGTCGACCTGTACGTCAACGACGCGTTCGGTGCCTCACACCGGGCGCACGCCTCGATCGTGGGTCCGCCGGCGGAGATCCCCTCGGCGATGGGTCGGTTGCTGCAGCGGGAGGTCGAGGTCCTGCTCGGACTCCGCGAGCGCCCCAAGCGGCCGTTCGTCGCCGTGCTCGGCGGCGCCAAGATCTCCGACAAGCTCGGGGTGATCGAGGCGCTCTTGACGAACGTCGACGCGCTCGTGATCGGCGGCGCGATGTGCTTCACGTTCTTCGCAGCACAGGGCAAGCCGATCGGCGACTCCCTGTTCGAACCCGACCAGGTCGACTACTGCGCCAAGCTGCTCCGCTCGGGTGGCACGATCCACCTCCCCGACGACATCACCGGGCTCGACGCCGACGGCCAGTTCGCGACCTACGGGACCCGCCTGCCCGGCGGTGCCAAGGGCTTCGACATCGGGCCCGGGAGCGCGGCCGCCTTCAGCGACGTGATCATGGACTCGCGCACCGTGTTCTGGAACGGCCCGATGGGGATGTTCGAGGACGAACGCTTCGAGGCCGGGACCCGCACCGTCGCCGAGGCGATGGCCGCCACCAAGGCCTTCACCGTGGTCGGCGGGGGTGATTCGGCGGCGGCGATGGCACAGTTCGGCCTCGCCGACGACATCGACCACGTGTCGACCGGCGGCGGTGCCTCGCTCGAACTGCTCGAGCTCGGTGACCTGCCGGGGTTGAAGGCGCTGCGCAGCGCCCCCAACGCCTCGGCCGCCAACGCCGCGGAGGACGCGTGATGCGCACACCGCTGATCTCGGGCAACTGGAAGATGAACCTCAACCACTTCGAGGCCATCACGGTCGTCCAGAAGCTGGTGTACACGGTCCCGAAGGAGACGTACGAGACCGTCGACGCCTGCGTCCACCCGCCGTTCACCGACATCCGCAGCGTGCAGACCCTGATCGCCGCGGACACCCTCGATCTGTTCCTCGGTGCCCAGCACTGCCACTGGGAGGACGCCGGCGCCTTCACCGGGGAGGTCTCTCCGGCGTTCCTCGCCAAGCTCGACGTCGACTACGTGATCTGCGGCCACAGCGAGCGTCGCGAGCTGTTCGGCGAGACCGACGAGACGGTCGCGAAGAAGGTGGCTGCGATCCTGCGCCACGGCATGACCCCCATCATGTGCGTCGGGGAGACGCTCGACGAGCGTGAGGCACACGTGACCGAGGAGAAGGTGCTCGCCCAGGTCAGGGCTGGTCTCCGCGGTCGCTCCGCCGACGACGTCGCCGGCCTCGTGATCGCGTACGAGCCGATCTGGGCGATCGGAACGGGCCGCACCGCGACCGCCGAGGACGCCCAGGCGGTGTGCGCCGCGATCCGCTCCGCCGTCCGTACCGACTGGGGGAGCGACGCCGCGGATGCCGTACGCATCCAGTACGGCGGTTCGGTGAAGGCCGCCAACACCGCCGAGCTGATGGCGATGCCCGACATCGACGGCGCGCTCGTCGGCGGGGCCAGCCTCGATCCCGACGAGTTCGCCCGCATCGTCGAGGCGACCGCCGACCCCGGTGTGGCTACCGTCCGGTAACGAAGCTGCTATTGTTCTTCCGCCCGATTCGATCGGGGAGGACGGATCGAGCACGTCGGCGCGGTCGAACGCCGGTCCGACATCACCAGATGGGCGGCCCGGGCGGTTCCCGCCCGTTCCAACCACCTCCCTCCAAGTCCATCGAGGAGGACCAACGTGAGACACCGCAGGAGCACGAAGTTCCTGGCCGTGTTCGCCGGCGTGGCGCTGTTCGCAGCGGCATGCGCGGGCGACGACGACAGCGACACCGCACCGCCCGACGAGACCGAGGCGCCCGCGCCCGACGACACCGACGAGCCGGCCGACGAACCCGACGACGATCCGGCCGACCCCGACGACGATCCGGCCGATCCGGAGCCGGTCGCTTTCGAGTGTAACCGTGAGGGCGGGACCGTGGTCGGCTTCGCATCGGCGAGCGCCACCCCGGCGGCCCCGCCGGTGACCCCTGCGGCCACGCCGAGCAGCAACGCTCGTACGACGGTTGCCCCTGGTGCCGACGGCGGCACGTTGGTCTGGGCGCACGAGCAGGAGCCACCGGATCTCCACGTGGACGATCCGTCCAACAACCTCACGATCGCGTCGTGGCTGCAGCGCCCGCTCCTCGAAGGCCTCTTCGGTGTGAGCTCCGACACGAACTTCATCCCCGAGTTGCTCGACGGTGAGCCCGAGGTGGTCACCGCCGATGACGGCTCGGTGACGATCGAGTACGTGCTGCGCGACGGTCTGACGTGGAGCGATGGCACGCCCCTCACGACGGCCGACGTGCTGTTCACGTACGACGTGGTCATGGCGACCGACGACGACGAGTTCGTCTTCCTCCGGGGCGACCGCACGCCGTTCCTCGGGATCGTCGATGTCGAGGTCGTGTCCGACACCGAGATCGACGTCACGTGGGGCGAGTTCTTCGCGGGCTTCCCCGACGCGTTCGACCGGTTGTTCCCAGCGCACGTCTTCTCCGACGACCCGGCGACGGCAGCGGCCGAACTGAACGAAGCGCTGCGGGAGTGGACCCACAACGGCGAGATCCTGCCGTCGTCGGGCCCGATGGTCTTCAGTGAGTGGAACCGCGGCGAGAACCTGGTCATGACTCGCAACGACCTCTATCACGGCTCGGTGAGCCCTGATGTCGTCAACCAGGGCGCGCCCGCGTTCGTCGACACGGTCGACGTGCGGTTCGTGACCGACACCGATGCGCAGGTCAACGCGCTGCTCGCCGATGAGGCCCAGATCATCTTCACGCAGCCGCAGACGCAGTTCGAGAGCCTCACGACCGACGACGACTTCACGATCGCCTCGTTGGCCGGCCCGGTGTGGGAGCACTGGGGCTTCAACCTGTTCAACACCCACCTGTGCAAGCCCGAGGTCCGCGAGGCGCTCGCCTACGCCATCGACAAGAACCAGGTCATGACCGGGCTGTACACGCCGCTCTTCGGAGACATCATCCCGGCGGAGGGTCTCGGCAACGTGTTCTGGATGAGCAACCAGGACGCGTACGTCGATCAGCAGGGCGCGGCGGGCTACGGCCAGGGTGACATGGACGCCGCACGCGCCAACCTCGAGTCGATCGGCTACGTCGAGGGTTCCGACGGCATCTACGAGCATCCCGAGGACGGGCGCCTGTCGCTGCGCGTCGGCACGACCGGTGGCAACGTGCTCCGCGAGATCCAGATCGAACTGCTGCAGGCCGGGTTCCGACAGGCCGGCATCGAGATCGAGGTCGACAACGTCGAGGGTGCCGCCTACTTCGGTGAGCGGCCCTTCAACCCCGACGCCATCGAGTGCGCCACCTCGGGCGGCCAGTCCGGCAACTGCGAGATCTGGGACATCACCCAGTTCGCGTGGGTCGGTGGCCCGTGGCCCGGCGGGCAGTCGACCGCGTTCCGCACCGGTAGCGGCAACAACCCGTACGGGTTCGCCAACGCAGAGTGGGATGCCCGAGCCGACGAGTGCGACGCGATGCGCGACGACGACGAGCGCGCCGACTGCTACAACGAGTTGAGCCTCTGGGTGACAACCCTGGAGCTCGATCCCGACAACGGGCTGGTGGTGCTGCCGCTGACCCAGAAGCCGTCGTTCTACGCCTACAGCAACACGCTGTCGCAGGCGGCCGTCGCGCCCGACGCGGACTCGGCGGGCCCGCTGGTGAACGTCGTCGACTACCGGTTCGCCGACTGATCGGTCCACCCGATCGGTTGGACCGTTGAACCAATGATCCGAGGCGGGGCCCCGGCCGAGCGCCGGGGCCCCGCCCGGGTCCGACCCCTCGATGCGGCCGGTCCCGTGCCAGCCCCCCGACCTTCCCCGATCCTCTAGGTTCGCGCCCAGTGCTCGCCTACGCCGTCCGCCGGATCCTGACGACGATCCCGCTGCTCCTGATCGCCCTGTACCTCGTGTACATCGGCGTCTCGTGGACGACCGACCCGCTCGCCGAGTTCCGGCTGTGCCTGCCCCGCTGCCAGGAGGGTTACGACCGCATCGTCGCCCTGTACAACCTCGACCAGTCGATGTGGGTCCGCCCGTTCGGCTGGGCGGCCGACGCCGTCACCGGCGACTTCGGCCGGTCGACCGTCGTCAACCAGCCGGTGTCGACCGTGCTGTGGGAGCGCGGCATCAACAGTGCGATGATCGCCGTCCCGGCGTTCGTGCTCGCCGCCGTGCTCGCGCTGCTGCTCTCGGTCTACTCGGCCCGCCGCCAGTACAGCATCGGCGACTACACGCTCACCGGCCTGAGCTTCCTCGGGATCGCCTTCCCGGCGTTCGTGCTCGGACTGCTCCTGCAGGTGGTCTTCGCGATCAAGATGCCCGAGTGGACCGGCTACAAGTGGTTCTACACCGGCGGCAAGCGCGACGACAACATCGGCGAGCTGATCGGCACCATGACGCTGCCGATCGTCACGCTCGCGACCCTGTTCGTCGCCACCGACAGCCGCTTCGGGCGCGCCGCGATGCTCGAGGTGATCAACTCCGACTACATCCGGACCGCTCGCGCCAAGGGGTTGTCCGAGCGCCGCGTGATCTGGAAGCACGCGCTCCGCAACGCCCTCATCCCGCTCGTCACGCTCTGGGCGCTGAACTTCTCGGTGCTGCTCAGCGGCTCGGTGATCACCGAGTCGGTCTTCTCGTGGCCCGGTCTCGGCCAGATCCTCATCCCCGCACTCCAGCGTCCCGATCTCGATCTCGTGATGGGCATCGTGATCCTGACGGCGATCCTCGTGGTGACGTTCAACCTGATCGCCGACCTGCTCTACGGCGTGCTCGACCCACGGATCCGCTATGACTGACTCCAGCACCGCCGAGCTCGAGCTCGACCTGGGCGACGCCACCGAGGGGCTCACAGCCAAGCCGAAGTCGTTCGGCAAGCTCGCCCGCGAGCGCTTCGTCCGGCACAAGTTGGCGATGGTCGGCATCGCCGGTCTCGTGCTCGTCAGCCTGGTCTTCATCGTCGGCCCGTGGTGGTCGCCGTGGGCCTTCGACGAGCCCAACGTGCTCAACCGACGGGCCGGTCCGTCGTGGGAGCACCCGTTCGGCACCGACACCATCGGGCGCGACCTGTTCGTGCGCACCACGATGGGCGGTCGTTACTCGCTCGGCATCGGTGCGCTCGTCGCCGTGCTCGCGACCGTGATCGGCACGGCCCTCGGCGCCGCCGCCGGGTTCTTCGGCAAGTGGGTCGACACCGTCGTGTCGCAGATGATCAACCTGGTGCTCGTCGTGCCGGCCATCGTCGTGCTGTCGGTCATCGCGATCCGCTTCGGCGCCCAGCCGATCGGCATCGCCGTCGTGCTCGCCGTCTTGCTCTGGACCCGCATCGCCCGCGTCGTGCGCGGCGTCGTGATGCAGTTCCGCGAGCAGGAGTTCGTGATGGCCGCGCGGGCCGCGGGGGCCGGCAACGCCCGGATCCTGTTCCGCCACATCCTGCCGAACGTGTTCGGCGCCATCATCGTCGAGATCACGCTGCTGATCGGCCTCGCGATCGTGCTCGAGAGCACGCTGTCGTTCCTCGGTCTCGGCGTCCGCCCGCCCACGCCCACGCTCGGCAACCTCGTGTTCCAGGCGAAGGGCGACATCAACTCCGATCCGATCCGCGTGTTGCTGCCGGGCATGTTCATCGTCGTGATCGTGCTGTGCGTCAACTTCCTCGGCGACGGCCTGCGCGACGCGGTCGACCCCCGCAGCAAAGCGGCGGAGCGGGAGTGAACTTGGACGCCACC
>SKSP01000391.1 GCA_007122945.1 Ilumatobacteraceae bacterium
GCCCGCCCAGTGACTCTGTGTCGCTGGTTGCCGGGTATGGCGGCATTGAGCGACTCTGTGTCGCTGGGGTGCTGGTGAGTTGGGACGTCCGTCAGCGCCGATCCGACTCTGTGTCGCTGGCTGCCGGGTATGGCGGCATTGAGCGACTCTGTGTCGCTGGGGTGCTGGTGAGTTGGGACGTTCGTCAGCGCCGATCCGACTCTGTGTCGCTGGCTGCCGGGTATGGCGGCACTGAGCGACTCTGTGTCGCTGGGGTGCTGGTGGAGCGCTGGCGGGGGGTGCCGGTGGCGCGCTGGCGGGGGTGGCTGGTGGCGACGGTTCCGTCTGGGGGAATCGGCGGGATCCGGTCGATCGGCGCGGACGGTTCGTCGGGGGGTAGGGGCGGGGTGCGACGATGACGCCGATGACGACGACCACGACCGGAGCCGGGCGCATGACCGTCGACCTGCTGGATCCGGAGCTGTACCGCCGCGACCCGCACGACGTGTGGGCGTGGATGCGGGCGAACGAGCCGGTCTACCGCGACGAGCGCAACGGGCTGTGGGGGATCACCCGGCACGCCGATGTCATGCACGTCGAGCGGACCTCGTCGGTGTTCTTGTCGGGACAGGGGTACCGGGCGCTGTGGTCCCCCGAGGAGATCAACATGATCGCCCAGGACGATCCCCGGCACCGCCAGCAGCGGATGCTCGTCCAACCGAGGCTGACCGGCAAGGCGGTCGGCGAGCGGCGCGCCGAGATCGTCGCGCTCGTCGGCGAACTGGTCGACGCGATGACGGCCGACGGCGCCGATCGGGCGGAGATCGTCGGGTCGTTGTCGGGCCAGCTCCCGGCCCGCTTCACCGCCCGCCTGCTCGGCTACCCCGAGGAGATGTGGCCGCAGATCAAGAGCTGGAGCGAACGGCTGATGCGCACCGACATGCGCGACCGCAGCGGTGAGACGTTCTCGGAGTTCATGGACGCCAACATCGAGTTCATGACCGCACTCGGCGAGGTCGCCGCCACCAAGATGGCGAACCCTGCGGACGACCTGATCAGCATCTGGTTGCACGCCACGATCGACGGCGAGCCGCTCCCACCCGAGGCGATCGCCCACGAGGTCGGCTTGTTCATCGCCGGCGGGGCCGAGACGACCCGCACGGCGATCAGCCACGGGCTGCGAGCGTTCGTCGATCACCCCGACCAGTGGGAGGCGATGGCCGACGACCCGTCCCTCGTCCCCGGCGCGGTCGAGGAGGTCCTCCGTTGGGTCACCCCGCTCAACAACATGTTCCGCCGGGCGGCGGCGAACACCGAGGTCGCCGGCCAGCCCATCCACCGGGGCGACCGGATCATCATGCTGTACCCGTCAGCGAACCGCGACGAATCGGTGTTCGACGATCCGTTCGCGTTCGACCTCCGCCGCGACCCGAACCCGCACCTCGCGTTCGGCTTCGGGACCCACCTCTGCATCGGGACCCACGTCGCCCGGGCGTCGCTCGCCGAGGTGTTCGGACAGCTCTCCCGCCGGATCACGGCGCTGCGGGTCGTGTCCGAACCGGACGTCGAGCCGAACATCTTCGCCCGGGCCGTGCGTCGCTTCGACCTCGGGTTCGACGTCAGGCCGCGGTGACGCGGATCGAGGTCAGGCGGGCGCGTCGACGGTGATGCCGAGGCGTTCGAGCTCCTTGCGGGTCACGCCGAGGACGTCGCCGCGACGGCGGTGGCAGACCACGTAGTTGTTGGTCCGGCGCCACGGCCCGAAGATGAACCGCAGCTCGCGTCGGGTCAGCACCAGCGGCCCCTCGAAGCCGACCAGGTCGCACTCCTCGGGGGTGAGGTCGCGCACGTACTCGAGTCGTGACTCGCCGAGGATGGGTTCACCGGGCTTCAGCACCCCACCAGCATGGCGCACGCCGGCGCCCCGCACCGCAGGGACCAGGCCGCGCTCCAGATCATGCTGCAGGCCGTGCTGCAGGCCGTGCTGCAGACCGTGCTTCAGACCGTGCTGCAGGCCGTGCTGCAGGCCGTGCTGCAGACCGTGCTTCAGACCGTGCTGACGTGCACGACGGTCTCGTGGAACCGCTCGAGCAGGTGTCGGGTGAACAACTGGGCCACGAGCTCGCCGCGGCTCTTGACGCCCGTCTTGTCGTAGATCGCCTTGATGTGGTCGCGAACGGTGTGCACGGAGATGCAGAGCTCGCGGGCGATCTCCTTGACGGCCGTTCCCCGGGAGAGCTCCACCACGATCTCGGTCTCGCGCGGGGTGAACCCGTACGACTGGAGCAGCACGGTGACGAGATCGTCGGGTCGGGCCCGCTCGATCGTCACCGCGACGGATCGCGAATCGCCGTGGAGCGGTGCGACGTGGACCCGCAGCCACCGCCCACTCTGTCCGAACATCCGAGTCGTCACCGTCGCCGTCGACCTGCTCCACCGGGCCCGCATCGCGGCCGCTCGGATCAGCCCGGGGACCGGTTCGGTGTCGAGATCCTGGACCCGGAGGTCCTCGAGCACCCGCAGCCCACCCTCGGTGACCGCGCTGATCTCGTCGTCGCCGTCGATGATCACGACGACGGGTGGCTCCTCCTCCGCCTCGAACGCCATGCGGCCGAGCGACCGGCGCAACGACGTCGTGACCACGGGAACCAGCTGGCGGACCGCCTCCACCTCCGGTGCGGTGAACGGGCCGTCCGGAGCGGCGCGGACGAACACGCCGACGGCGAGCGCGGAGGAGCCGCTGGCGAACACGACCCGCAGCTCGTCGGCGATGTCGAGCGGCCGGTACAGCTTCTGGAAGCGCGGTGACCGTTCGAGATCGCCGTCGACCGCGTCGACGAGGGTCGCCACCGGATCGATCGAGCGCAGCAGGTCGCGGAACTTGTTGAAGTCGGGATCGAGCAGTTCGTTGTCCCAGAACGGCGCACAGTGTTCGGGGTCGAACCCCTCGACGACGCCACCGGACGGCAACGTCGTGTCGGCGTCGGTGAGCATCACCGCGCACCAGCTGAACTCGGCGACGTCGTGGATCGCACGGACGACCGTCTCGCAGACCTCGACCGGCGTTGCTTCGCCGCGCTCGGCCGCGAGCAAGCGGTCGCGTGCCTGTGTGAAACGCTCCACTCCCATCGTGGCGATCATACGTGTCGTCCCAACGCTCGGACATCCCCTCGATAGGGGGGGTGCCCACCCCGTTCGGGGCCCCTGGAACGCCTGCACACGGGATCGACGGCCGGGGGACGCGTCCGTACCGTCGGCCCCATGAGCAGCAACGGCTTCCGACCACCCGCCCCGATCCCGCTCGATCCGATCGAGATCGCACCCGACACGTTCGTCCTCCGTTCGGCGCAGCCGGCGTTCGGCGCCCCGCTGTCGGTCAACCTGAACTCACTCGTGATCCGTGGCGTCGAGCCCGTGATCGTCGACACCGGTCCGGCGTCCAACCGCGAGCGCTGGCTCGCCGACCTCGCGTCCCTCGTGGACCCGGCCGACGTCCGCTGGATCTTCTTGTCCCACGACGACGTCGATCACACCGGCAACCTCCACGAGGCGCTCGCGATGTGCCCGTCCGCGACGCTCGTCACGAACTGGGCGAGCACGGAGCGGATGGGCTGCGAGATCGCCGTACCGCCGCACCGCCTGCGGTGGATCGACGACGGTGGCTCGCTCGACGTCGGCGACCGGGTGCTGCGCGCGGTCCGCCCGCCCGTGTACGACAGCCCGACCACCCGCGCCCTGTTCGACCCGTCCACGGGTGTGCTGTGGGCGTCGGACGCCTTCGCCACGCCGATGCCGGCCGAACCGGTCGAGACCGTCGCCGACCTCCCACCCGGGATGTGGCCCGAAGGCCTGGCGATGTTCCACCATCACGCGCTGGCGCCATGGCTCTCGATGGTCGACCGGACCGCGTTCGCGGGCGCGGTGGACCGCTTCCGTTCGCTGGAGCCGAGCGTCGTCGCCGCCGCGCACACGCCGATCATCGACAGCGGGAGCGTCGCCGCCGCGATGGACCACCTGGCGTCGCTCCCCGACGTGGTCCCGCCGCCCCACCCCGACCAGGCCGCGCTCGACGCCGCCCTGGCCGGCTCCGGGGCAACGTCGTGAGCGCCGGGAGTGTGCGGGCGCTCGCGGTGATCGCGCTGATCGGTGCCGTCGGCGTGGCGTGCAGCGACGACGGCACCGAGGTGGCCGCCGAGGAGCCGGTCGAGGTTGTCCTCGTCGACTTCGCGTTCGAGGGGCTCCCCGACAGCGTGCCGGCGGGGACGGCGTTCACCGTGGTCAACGAGGCCCCGAGCGAGCTCCACGAGCTCGTCGCGTTCCGTCTCCCCGACGACGAGGAGCGGCCGGTCGAGGAGCTCGCCCACCTGTCCCCGGGAGAGCTCGTCGGGACGCTCGGCGAGCCGGCCGCGGTCATCCTCGCGGTGCCGGGCGGCGACCCGATCCACGCGGTCGGTGACGGCACGCTCACCGAACCCGGCCGGTACGCACTGATGTGCTTCATCCCGACCGGCGTCGACCCCGACGTGTACCTCGCGGTGGCGGCCGAGACGGAGGAGGGGCCGCCCCAGGTCGACGGTGGGCCACCCCACTTCGTCCACGGCATGATCGCCGAGATCACGGTCACGGACGGCTGACCGACGCGCCGTGAC
>SKSP01000008.1 GCA_007122945.1 Ilumatobacteraceae bacterium
CCGGTCAGCTCGAGGCCGAGATCGAGTCCGGGTCGTGGCTGGTGCTCGACACCGAGGCCGACGACCTGTTCAGCACCGAGCCCGCCGACCTGTGGCGCGACGTGCTCCGCCGGCAACCCGGTCGCCTGGCCTGGCTCGCCGACTCTCCCGACGACCTCCACGCGAACTAGGAACCGGCCCTGTCGGTCAGACCGCTCGGCCGAGATGGCCGGCAAGCACCGTCGCCGGCGGTGCGTCGGCGGGCGGCACGAACTCGGGACCGAAGAAACCTCCGCAGCGCGTTCGGCTCTTGTTCAGCGACCGCAGGTCGGGGTCGGCTCATCGCCGGCGAGGCGGCTGCGGGTCCAGTCGAACAGCTCGGGGATGAGCGGCGAGTCGGCCTCGACGAGCGGGACGTGATCGAGTCCGGGGTAGGTGCGGAAGTCGATCGGCTGTCCGTCGGAACAACGGGACTCGACGAAGGCAGCCTGCACGTCGACGACGACCAGCTGGTCGGCTTCGCCCTGTGCGATCAGCAGCGGTGCGTCGATCGGCAGGGTCGGAACGTTCTCGACGAGGCGATCGAGCAGCGGCCCGCTGGCGAGCTCGTTCGAGAACATCTGCTCGCCGAGCGCGATCGAGCCGATCACCGACAACAGGGCTGCCGGCTCGGCGAGGCAACGTCCGACCGTTGCGTCGAACGCAACCCGGGCGGTGCTGCGGACGTAGTCGTCGATGTCGATGTCGTCGTAGGTGCTGGCGTAGCCCTGGAGGAGGTAGCTGGCGAAGATCGAGCCGGCGGTCACGACGTTCAGGTTGTCGGCGAGGCCGATCAGGTCGCTGGCTGGCGCCAGTGCGGCGACACCGATCACGCCGACGTCGGGTGCGTAGGTCGATGCCAGCCCGCCGGTCCACAGCGCTGCGCCCCCGCCCTGGGAGTGTCCCCACACGACGGTCTCGTCGGCGAGGCGGATGTCGTCGAGCGCACGGGCGGCTCGCACCGAGTCGAGCACACTCCGTCCGGCTGGTTCGCCCACCAGGTACGGGTGTCCGCCCTCGGTGCCCAGGCCGATGTAGTCGGTCGCGACCAGTGCCCAGCCCTCGTCGATGACGCGGTCGAGCGCGAAGAAGGCGCCGGCCGCAAAGGGGTCGGGTAGCAGTGACGGCGCGCAGGTGCGGTCGACACCGGTCGTGCCGTGTGCCAGGGCGATCGCCGGGAGCGGATCGGCTGTCGGCGCCATCGGCGCGACCACCAGCGCGCTCGCGACGGCCGGTTCACCGTCGAACTGGGTTGTCGTGTACTGGATCCTCCACGCCCGAGCACCCTCGGGGATGGCTCGTGTGAACACCTCGACGTCGAGCAGCTCACCCGGTCGGTCTGGCAGCTCGTCAGGGGTGTCGTAGAAGGCATCGACCACAGGAGCGGCCCGATTGAGCTGTGCGCTCAATCCTGCCAGGCCGAGCGCAAGCATGAGCGCGACAGCGGCACCGAGGATGTGGCCGAAACGCCGCACCCGGCCGATCTCTCGCCGATCGTGCGCCTGTCGGGCCCGGCCGTCGCGCCCGGTGAAGGACGACCACGCCGTCCGGACACCGAACAGCACGAGCCGGAACCCGAAAACGACGGCGATCACGAGCAGCGTGACGCTGGGCCAACCGATCGCCAACACCCCGAAGATCGCACTGGCGAGCCCGCTGAGGACTGCGGCCCACCGTTCGTCGGTCGACCCGCGAAGCCCGGCGACCACGTCGAGCAATCCGCCGACGATCAGCGCCACGCCCACGACCAGCGCAAGCGACCGGACCGTGATGTCGGGCCACACCATCACCACCACACCCAACGAGATCCACAGCAACCCCGCAGCGACGTCGGGCCAGCGCCGAGGCTCGCCCCGACCCTCGGCGAACACCCCGACGCCGATCAAGAACGCTCCGACGGCAACCACTGCGACCAGCACCGACAGCGAATCGAACGGCCGCGTCAACAACACGATCCCCAACGCCGCACATCCGACACCGAGCAGCACGCCGATCGACCAGGAACGCCCGCCGGGACCCGTCACGGTCCCCGACAGTACCGAACGCCCATCAACGATGCGCTGGTGTGCGCCGATCTCCCGTACCCGAGCACGTCATGTCGACGGAGGTGCCGCCCCGTCGCCAACCCCCAGTGCCCACTTGCCACGATCGAGTCGTCTGTCAGTCGAGCACTGAGGATGCCCGGCAACAGCTTCGGGTACGCGTCATCGTGCCGGCGTTCGGCGGCACCTCAGAAGGAGTTTGGCGGCGCACGGTATGGGTCAGTTGGGCAGCATCGACGTGCCGACCTCCGCCACCGGATCAGCCTCCGACGGAGGCGAAGTCTGGCCGGCAACTTCGAGCTGCTGTGACTGCGAGCTATTCGGCGCGATCAGCCCAGTAGAAGGGGCGTCGGCGTTCGTGGTGAACAGCGAGGATCTCGAGGTCTGAGCGAGTGTCTCGGTAGACGACCACGTACGGGAAGCCGGTGACGCCAATCTATCGCTCCAGTGCGACACCGTTGTCGTCGTGGCGGGTAGGGGTACCGGAGTTCGGCCACTGCGCCGCATGGCTGGTCGTCGTTCGGACGGCGTCGACAAAGCGGTCGCCAAGTCCTTCGGAGCGGTGCTCGTACCAGAGCTGCACCTCCACCAGCTCGGTGGTGGCAAGCGGGTGGAACCGGACGCCTCGCGTCACCGTGCTCGACGGGACTGGTCTACGTTCGCAAGGACGTCATCCCAGGAGTGGGTGGTGACTTCGCCCGAGTCGATCTGACGGGCTCGTCGAGCCGTTTCGTCGGCCCAGATGCGATCGAGTTCTGCTTGGTCGGCCTCGACCGGTCGATCGTCGAGGCTGTCGAGGAGTTCGATGACCAGTTGTGCTCGAGCAGCTTCGGGCAGCGCCAGCACCTCGGATCGCAACGCATCGGTCCTGGCGGTCATGCGTCCACGATACAACGCCGATGGCAGACCTTCTGCAGGTCGGCGACCCCGTCGGTGAGCATGGTGCGGAGCGGCCGGAACTCCTGAGGGCTCCATCAGCAGTGCCGGTCTTGAGACTCGATCACGACCGAGTAATCGGCCAGGCAAGCACCGAGCGTGATCAACGTGGCTCGCTACGACGCGTCAGCGTCCCGGCGTTGGAGGGCACGCGCCATGAGGGCGGGGATGCGCCTTCGGGGGCACGTCGTCGCGTGTGCCTCGCCCGGGGATGGTTCAGGCGGTGGCGAGGGGCTCGATCTGATCGAGGGTGCCGGCGAGTCGGTCGCGCTGGACCTCGAGTTCGTAGCGGCTCTGCAGGTTCAACCAGAACCGTTCGCTGGTGCCGAAGTACCGGGCGAGACGCAGGGCCGTGTCGGCGGTGATCCCGCGCTTGCCGTGAACGATCTCGTTGATTCGGCGCGGCGGCACGCCGATTGCCACGGCAACACGATGCTGTGTGATTCCGAGCGGTTCCATGTACTCGAGCTGCAGGATCTCGCCGGGGTGGATCGGCTCCATGGTGGACGGTGTGTTCATCGCTCTTCCTCTCAGTGGTAGTCCACGATCTCGACGTCTTCGGGCCCTGCGGTCGTCCAGCGGAAACAGATGCGCCACTGGTCGTTGATGCGGATGCTGTACGAACCAGAGCGGTCTCCCTTCAGCTTCTCCAGCCTGTTTCCCGGAGGAACACGAAGATCGCTGAGTTGGTCGGCGGCGTCCAGGATCAGCAGCTTGCGCAGAGCTGCACGCTGTGTCTGTTGATCAAGCCGTTTCGATGATCGGCGCTGCCAGACCCGTTCGGTGTCTTTGTCACTGAACGACTGCAGAACATTGTGAGCATAACGGATGGCGTTACGAACGTAAAGCGTTATGGCGCCATCCGCCCGTCAGCCAGCGAGGACATCGTCGAGCAAAGCGTCGTACCGAACGCGGTTCAGCCGGCGTTCGGGGTCGTCCAGTGTCATGAGATGTGCGGGGTATCGTGGCAGGCGTGGAGTTGACGTCGATGATCGAGACCCGGGCGGGGGTGCGCAGCGGAAAGCCGTGCTTCATCGGGACACGCATCGCCGTCTACGACGTCTTGGACTACCTGGCGTCGGGCATGACCAGCGACCAGATCGTCAGCGACTTCCCCGAGCTCACCGACGAGCATGTGCGTGCCGCGATCGAGTTCGCAGCGATGCGTGAACGCCGCCTCGCCACCCCAGCGTGAGACTTCTGTTCGACCAGAACCTGTCACGCCACCTGATTCGCCAACTGGCGGTCGAGTATCCGGACAGTCGCCATGTCACCGACGTCGGGCTCGACACCGCGACCGACGCCGAGATCTGGGCGTGGGCCGCTGAACACGACTACGTGATCGTGTCGAAGGATTCGGACTTCCGTCAGCTCGCGTTCCTGCACGGCCCGCCACCCAAGGCCGTCTGGCTGCGAATGGGGAACGCGTCGACGCTCGACATCCTCAACGTCTTGCGTGATCACCTCGATGACCTCGCACGGTTTGCGGCCACCGAGGACGAAGCGCTGCTCGTGCTCCCGACGACGTGACCTTCCGCGGCTGGGGGACGGGGATGAACGACTCGCTCGGACGCCGACCGTCATTGATCTCGCCGGTCGGACCGCTCGGACCGAGCTCGAAG